>DATJHX010000020.1:0-23710 GCA_035493655.1 Nitrosospira sp. | reverse complement strand
TCAGGTGCCGCCACATACTTATAAACCTGATCCAGTTAACGGGCTATCTAAATAAAATAGCTTATATGGGTGTTTAACCTTTATTTAAGTGTGCGGATAGACTTAACATAAAATTGACATTAGTCATGATCTGTCAAGGAGGGACTCCGTACCCAACATTGTATTTCAAGCTGAACACGCGCTTATGATATTGTTTAACAAGACATATTATTGGAGAATAATTTACTGCTCAAGAACCTGGAAAAGCAAATGTGAAGAACTCCATATCTACTTCACAAATTCTTGACATTAACTACACATATTCTTCACATATTGAGTGGTATGTTAGCGCCGTCTTTAAAGAGCTGCAGATAACCGATGAATAACTCCACCTCCGCGGCAGACGATAGCCCAATCTGATGCATGGGCTTCGTCTTACACGGCAGAGGACAAGCTTTTAAAGGAACAGGAATCACTTTCGGTTGGTCCGCTTTCCTGGAGTGCGGCGAAAGCAAGCAAATGGCGAAAGCGTTACCGGGAGCATTTACCGCGCTGGGATTCTCCATAAATCTTGTTTAACAAATTCTAAAAGGAAGATAGGTATGAGTTCATATACTTCAGAGAAGTCGCTTCCCGCGGATGACCACGCGTCCGCCGGAACGGCAGGAGCAGTTGTCGCTCCCGGGTCCGCCGGGTTCCAGGCAAAGTTTTTTGCCCGTGACCTTCAGGCGGGAATCATATGCGGAGCTATGGCGATCCCTCTGTCCACCGGCATTGCGATGATGTCGGAATACCCGATCAAGGTGGCGCTGGCAACGGTGGTCTTTGCCTGTTTCGTCGGATGGGTAAATGCCTTCTTCCGGCCAGGAAACTATATCGGTGTGCCCGGCGTAGCGGCGGGCCTGGCTCCCGCGCTGGCCCTCGGCGTTCACAGCTTCGGCATAGAAAATATGGCGTTTGTCATCTTCCTGACGGCCGCCATGCAGGCAGTGGTGTGGAAGTACAATTGGCAACGGTACATCTTGCTGGCGGTTCCGGCGTATCTTGTGGAGGGGTTGCTGGCCGGGGTCGGTTTAAAGATAGCGCTCAAGTTTTTGACCTTCACTTACGAATTACCGGCAGGCCAGGAGGCCGCTGACGTATTCTGGAACGGCGCGCGCATACAGATGATTCTGATATCGCTGGCTGGATTTGCCATGTTCGTGTATCTGTTTTCCAAATTCAAGGATACAAAGCCGGCGATTCCTTACTTTCTATTGATCGGAGCGAGCATCGTTTTAGCGCAGTTCGTATCCGTCCCCATGCTGCATGTGGATGATGTGGAGCTCAAGCTGGCGCTGCCGATACCCCATGTAGAAGACGCGATGACCTGGGTGTACCTGATCGGATTCTGCGCCATGCTTGCAACCATCGATGTGATAGAGCAAGTGATGAGCAATGCCGCCATCGAAAAAATAGATCCCCTGGGTCGCAAATGCAACACCAACAATAGCTTGTTCTCAATCTGGATAGCCAACATGGGTTCGAGCTTCTTCGGCGGCATGACCAATCTCGACGGTCTGGCGAAAAGCACCACCAACAAGCTTGCCGGCGCCTACACGAAGTTCTCCAATCTTGTCGTTGGGTTTGTCATTCTTTTCTTCGTAATCAACTCGCACTATCTGGAGTATCTGCCGAAATTCTCGCTGGCCGCGATCATGATTTTCTCAGGCTGGAAAATGATCATGGGCTTATGGCATGTCGCCCACTATGGGCAATATGCATTGATCCTCGCCACGCTTACGGGCCTGCTGGTCTTTAAAATAGGTATCTTCGAAGGCATGATCGTTGCCCTCGCGGTGCATGGGCTGGTCAATTACCTCGTTTTCCACCAAGCTGGCAAGATTCCGGGCAACATCATCATTAAAAAGTATTTCGAGAAATTCTCCGGCGGGGGGGTCGACTAAGCAGGTCATCCACGGGCAAGGTCGAATACCGGCTATTCGCCCTTTACCGGACCAACTACTTAAATAGGAGTCAGTATGTACAAGAAAGTTATGGTGGCGATCGGCAACGACGAAACATCTCCATTCGCCCTGCAGGAGGCCCTGAATATTGTTTCCAGGGATGGCGCCAAGCTGTGCATCGTCCATGCCGTGGCCGAAGCCGAAGATGGCGAAACCAAAAAAAATGAGCAGGGGGCGGATCTGCTGGCGCGGGCCACGTCAGCCGCGAGGGGCGTAGCGGAGGTGGAAACCCGTTTGCTGCGCGCCGTGGAAGAGTACGGCTTGAACAGCATCGCGGAAGTTGTCGCTGGCGCCGCAGCCGAATGGAAGGCTGATTTGCTCGTGGTAGGAACAAAAGGCCGTCGTGGCCTCGAACGCCTGGTTATCGGTTCCGTGGCAGAAAAACTGGTACGCACTGTTGAAATTTCCATTCTGCTGGTTCGCCCACATTAGCTTTACCACTTAAAAAAATTTTCCAATAGTGTGAAGAAAGTGTGTGGTTAATGTAAAGAACTTGTGAAGTTGTCAAAAATATGTATAATAAATCTAAAGTATTTGTGAAGTATTGTAACGACAGGGTATAACCTTGGACGCCGGCTCTCAAGTGAAATTTGATGTATCTATTTAAACCGATTCTATTCACGGGTTTCACGGGTGCTGTACAGACCCTGGTTTTTGTGATCTCGCTTTTTGTATCTCCGGTTTTTGCACAGGAGCGTGCAGCGAAGGCATCTCCAAAAATTGATGTGGCGTGCATACAAGATGCAATTGAGACCAGGGATACCGCCCTGGCGAACATGGTCAATGATTGGTCATCCTCCGCAGGAAATGCTCTGCAAGCGCGGCGCGAAGCATTGAAGGATAGCTGGAGCGTCGTTGATTACAAAAAACGGCGCTTTGCGCAACGGACCGCTTGGAGCGAATACCGCAAGCTTCTACGTGGTACGAATGCCGCGAAAGCAAAAGAGCGAACTCGTACGTGGAAGAAATTTGAGCAGGACCGCAGGCAATGTGAAGGAGCTTATTCCCCGGAGATGATAACGGGCAGCACTTACGACGCAAATCTTTAGCGATAGGAGTAAAGGCTCAATGAGACGATATGAAATGCGGGGCAATAGAAATTCACTGCCCGAAGCCCAAAAAGCCCGGGACTCACCCATTTAAAAAGAAAAATGGGAGATGCGCGGGAACCCTTAGCCACCTCAAGCGAGACGTGCAATTTATCGGGGTTACCCGGTAATGAAAGTGGTAATGAAAGGCGCAATTTCCCAGTGTCGTATAGTAAGTGATTGGCTTTATTTTTATTAGCTATCTTTAGTGCGTACAGCGATCCAAATTTCTTTAACCCTTTTATATTGGTAAAAAATCATGCTAAACAAATCCGCCCATACATTTCTTTATTTTGCATACGGCGCAAATATGTTCTCCCGCAGGATCAAGGAAAGCATCGCGCCTTCCGCCACCGCGATAGATATCGGCTACGTGGAAGGACGCAGATTCAGCTTTGGTAAAGTGAGCCGCGATGGCTCGGGCAAGTGCGACATCGAAGCAACTAACAACCCGAAGGATCGCGCCTACGGGGTGCTCTACCGTATAAGCGTCAAGGAAAAATCCAATCTTGGCAAAGCGGAAGGACTGGGAATAGGATATAGCGAAGCAAATATCCAGGTCGTCACCCCTACGGGTACGCATACCGCTGTAACCTACGTTGCGAGCTACAAGGAGGCGGTACTTCGGCCTTACCAATGGTACAAGGCCCTGGTTGTTGCAGGAGCGGTGGAACATGGTTTGCCAGTGGAATACTGCGAATGGCTGCGGACATTCGAGGCGCAAGCCGACGCGAATGTCGATCGCCGTGCCGAGAGGGAAGCGCAATTATTCGGTAGTCTTTCGTTACACCGTTTCCAGGCTGACGTGAATGTGCGTCAGGCGGCCGTTAACGAAGTGTAAGAGAGAAGTAGTCACGTATTGTGCAAAACCAGAATCAGCAGACGAGCCGATAACTTCTTCGGGGTTTCTCAACCGAGAAGCTAGGTTGGCGGCATTGTGTAAGCCGCCACCAGTTTGCGATAGAAATCGAGGCGCCGCCTGCTGATTCTTCCCTCCTCCATCGCCTGGATCAGCGCACAGCCAGGCTCATGCATGTGCCTGCAGTCAGAGAATCTGCACCGTTCGATATAAGGACGGAATTCTTTAAACCCCCACGCCAGTTCCTCGCGATTGAGTTGGTGCAGGCCAAATTCCTGCAGACCGGGAGAATCGATGATGCTGCTATGCTCGTCGAGTTCGTACAGCCGGGCATGTGTAGTGGTATGCCGTCCAGTATCAAGCGCGACGGAAATCCCGGCAGTAGTGCGCCCTGCCTCTGGAATAAGCGCATTGATGAGCGTCGATTTTCCCATCCCGGATTGACCTACCAAAACGCTGAGATGGCCCTGCAGATAAGGCAGCAAGGGGCCGACATCAGTCCTGGCGCTCAATTCCACCAAACGATAGCCAAGTTCCCCATAAAGAGAAAGCACAGCCCGCGCCGTGTACGTCTCATGAACAAGATCGGTCTTGTTGAGTAAAATCAGGACCTGAAGGTGTTGGCTCTCGGCAGCAGCGAGGCAGCGGTTTATGAGTTCCTCGCTGAAACTGGGAACAGGGGCGACCACGACAACGATCTGCGTTACATTGGCCGCGATGAGCTTCTCGCGGTAAGCATCGCTGCGAAATAGTAGTGCACTGCGCGGCAGGACGTGTTCGATCACGCCTTGCGCGCCCGATCCCGTTAGCTGAATTTCCACCTGATCGCCGCACGCTACCCCACCTTTCTTTCCGCGCATAACGCACGGAAGTATCGTATCACTTGCGGTTTTAACGAGAAAATGCCTGCCGAAGGCAGCGATTATTTGCCCTGAAGTGGACGAGGCAGCAGAACCGGCGTTTGATCTCAAATCTTGAACAGCGTATCGATCTTTGCCGCACAAATAAAATCATTTTCAGAGAGCCCGCCGATCGCATGAGTCATATATTCAACGCGACACTTGTTATAGCCAACCGTAAGATCGGGATGATGATCCTCGCGATGCGATATCCAGGCAATAGCATTGACGAAGGCGATGGTCTGATAATAGTTCTTGAAGTGATACTCTTTTGCAATCCGGGTGTCGAGAAATTCCCAGCCGTCAAGCTGGTGCATCAGTTCGGTTACTTCATCAGGGGAAAGCGGCGGAGTGCCGCCTTCGCAGGGTTGGCACGTCTTGGCGGTGAGATCGTTGGTCGTGGTATTCATTAGCACTCCTGCTATTGATAAGAAACCGGTAAAGTCAGTTAGCTAAGTCAGTTAGCCTAACTCAGTTGGCAAGCTGCCCCGCCAGCCCCTGCAAGCGCGCAATCCTTTGCGAAGCGGGCGGATGGGAATCGTAAAAAGCGGAATGCAACGGATCGGGCGTAAGCGTTGCCGCATTGTCCTGATAGAGTTTGAGGAGTGCACGGGTAAGATTCAGGGCAGAAGCATTGTGCGCCGCATACTCGTCGGCCTCGAACTCGTGCTTTCGGGAATACAGGCTGGCGATCGGCTGAAACAGGAACGTAAACACAGGCATTATCAGGAAGAACAGCAACAGTGCGGTCGCGGTGGACGGCACGGCTGTGATATGAACGCCTAATCCCTGGTAAAACCAGGGTTGCTGCATCAAATAACCAAGACACCACAAGAACAGCAGACTTACACCAAATGTCCATGCGATGCGCTTGATTACATGGTGTCGCTTGAAATGTCCCAGTTCATGCGCCAACACCGCCTCGATTTCCGCTCCGTCCAGGCGCGCCAGCAGCGTATCAAAAAAAACGATCCGCTTGGTGCTTCCGAAACCCGTGAAATACGCATTGCCATGGTTGCTCCGACGCGAACCATCCATTACAAAAAGCCCGCTGCTCCGAAAACCACATTTCCTCATCAGTTGCTCGATGCGCGCCCTTAGCGGGGCATCATCAAGCGGCGTAAATTTATTGAACAGTGGAGCGATCCACACAGGAAAAATGGCCAGAACAATAAGGTTGAAGCCCATCCATAACAACCATGCATAAAACCACCAGTTCGAACCCATCTTTTCCATTAGCCATAAAATACCGAGTAACAGTGGTATTCCAAGCAGAATCCCGAGCAAGCCTCGCTTGGCGAGATCGAGCATGAACATGCGAGGGGTCATTTTGTTGAAACCGAACTTTTCTTCGATAACGAACGCTCGATAAAAACTGATCGGAAGCTCCACCAGGCTCATCAGCATCAAGGTGCTGAGAATGAGTGCCGCTCCGTGAACAAGCGGGTTGCTCAGCCATGTCTCCCAGGCCGCGGACAGGGCATCTATTCCTCCTCCCAGTGTCAATATCAGCACAAGCGCGGTTTCGATCAGCGTACTGACATAACGCAGGCGGGTCTTGGCGCACGTATAGTCAGCGGCTTTCTGATGCGCTTCAAGCGTGATTTGCGAGGAAAAGCTCTCGGGTACGCTATCCCGGTGCGCGAGAACATGACGGACATGCCTGGCTGCCAGCCACATCCGCGTAACAAAAGTGAGCGATAGGGCGGCCAGAAAAACGGTTGTGAACGTTTGCATGGGACGTAGTGAGCAAATCGAGCTCTGGATTAAGGATGACGGGCCAGTACCGGTATGACACAATGGCACATTGAAAATTCATCCGGCGCGACTCCCATTATGGCACAAGATAGTAATAACCTCATCTGGATAGACATGGAAATGAGCGGCCTCAGCCCGGAGAACGACCGCATCATCGAAGTCGCCCTGGTAGTGACTGATGCGCACCTGACCGTTGTCGCGGAAGCTCCGGTACTGGTGGTGTCCCAGCCAGAAACTGTAATCGATGCAATGGATCATTGGAATACTTCCACTCACACCCGATCCGGCCTGATAGAAAAGGTCAGATCATCCACGCTGGTAGAGGCCGAAGTTGAAGCAGCCATGATCGCGTTTCTGCAGCAGCATGTTCCGCCCGGCATATCGCCCATGTGCGGCAATTCCATTTGCCAGGACCGGCGCTTTCTGGGGAAATGGATGCCGCGACTGGAAGCTTACTTTCACTACCGCAACCTTGACGTGAGCACGCTTAAGGAATTGGCGAAGCGCTGGAAATCTGAAGTGCTTGCAGGTCTGGTGAAGCAATCGAGGCATGAGGCACTCTCGGATATCTATGATTCCATTGCCGAGCTGAAGCATTACCGCGAGCATTTTATTAGAATATAAGGATCAAGCTTCTCTCAAGGTCCACGGGTTTCCAACAAGTCTTGCTGGCGCTGGACTTGTTCGATTCCCGGATAACATCTATTCCATCTGCAAGGAAAAAATACCTATGGCTACAGGTACTGCATTCACTGTTGCGGTCAATCCCAAAATTCCTCGCAGGCTCGCGCGCCTGGAAGAATTGGCCAATGACCTCTGGTACAGTTGGGATCGCTCGACACGCTCGTTGTTTTCCCGGCTGAATCCCGGCCTGTGGGGAGCGGTGGGACATAATCCGAAGGCATTTCTCAAGCGCGTCGATGAATCCCTGCTGTTGAGGGCGGCCGAGGATCAGGTATTTCTGGCAAATTACAACAGCATTCTTTCTGCCTATGATTCCTATCATTCCGAGCCGGTGCGGCGTGACGGCGCACGAGGTCTCAAGCCTGATGATCAGGTTGCCTATTTTTGTTTCGAATTCGGTTTCCATGAGAGCTTTCCCATTTATTCAGGCGGCCTCGGCATCCTGGCGGGGGATCATTGCAAAGCCGCGAGCGACCTGCGCCTGCCGCTGGTGGGTGTCGGACTGCTGTATCGCCAAGGGTATTTTTTCCAGACCATAGACATTCAGGGCAATCAGCGGGTCACCTATACCGATTCCGATTTTGAAGACTTGCCGGTGGAGCCTGTGCTTCGCAGTGATGGTTCGGAAGTCCGGATTTCGGTTGAATTTCCTCAGCGAGGGGTGGAAGCGAAGGTCTGGCGGGCAAAAGTGGGCCATGTCATGCTTTATCTTCTGGATACCGATCTTCCGGAAAATTCGGCGGATGACCGCGATATTACTCACCAGCTCTATGGCGGCGATCGGACCATGCGCATCGAGCAGGAAATCCTCCTCGGCGTAGGCGGCGTCCGAGCATTGAAGGAAATCGGAATCAGGCCAAGTATATGGCACATCAATGAAGGCCATGCAGCCTTCATGATGCTGGAACGCATGCGCATGCTGGTGCAGGGCGGGCTGGATTTCGCTACTGCGCTGGAGGTGGTGGCGGCAAGCACGGTGTTTACTACTCATACCGCGGTACCGGCAGGACATGATCAATTCAGCGACGACATGATAAATACATATTTCGAAAGTTTCTATCATGAACTTGGCATTACGCGAGAGGATTTCATGAGGCTGGGCCGGGTCCCCGGTAACCACGAGTTCAATATGACTGCACTCGCCATACACGGTTCGCGTTTCCACAATGGCGTGAGCAAGATACACGGCAAAGTGTCCGCGCGTATTGCCAGGGAACTGTGGCCGCAGATAGAGCCTGAGGAAAATCCGATGGGCTATATCACAAATGGCGTACATGTGCCAACATTTCTCGCTCAGGAATGGGCCGACCTGTTTGACCGGTATCTCGGCTATGAGTGGCGCAACAATATGTGTGATACCGAATATTGGTCGCGTATCAGCGCCATCCCTGACCACTTGTTCTGGAGTGTTCGGCAAACTCTAATGGCACAGTTGTTTTATGGCATACGCGCTCGCCTTGCCACACAGAATTCGCGTAATCACGGTTCCGAAGCGCACCTGGACCGGTTGCTCAAATCGGTTGATCCGATTAATCCCAGCATTTTGACACTTGGCTTTGCCCGCCGCTTCGCTACATACAAGCGAGCGACGTTGTTGTTTCAGGATCTCGACTGGTTGCGCAGGATCGTACTCAATCAGGAGCGTCCCGTAATGATCATTTTCGCTGGAAAGGCGCATCCCGCTGATGTGCCGGGACAGGATCTGATACGCCGCGTAAGTGAGATTGCGCGAATGCCCGAATTTGAAGGACGGCTATTTCTAATTGAGGATTATGACCTGCGCCTTGCCCGCCGACTGGTCGCGGGTGTGGATGTCTGGCTCAACAGTCCGGTTTATCCACTGGAAGCAAGCGGGACCTCGGGTATGAAGGCAGGTATCAACGGCACGCTTAATTTGAGCGTGCTCGATGGCTGGTGGGGCGAAGGCTATGATGGAAAGAACGGCTGGGCTATCAAACCGGGGCCGGAAAACATGGATCCGGGGCTACGCGATAAAGAGGAAAGCAAGGAGTTTTATGAAACGCTGCAGGATCACGTGGTGCCCCTCTATTATAACCGTGATAAACCGGGCTATTCGTCGGGATGGGTAAAGATGGCCAAGAACTCGATGATATCGTTGCTGCCATGTTACAACGCCGCGCGCATGATAAACGAATACACCGAAAAATTCTATGTGCCAGCCGGAAGGCAGGGCAGAGTTTATGCCGAGAATGATTTCGAGGCAGCCAGAAAAACCGCTG
Organism: Nitrosospira sp.; assembly: GCA_035493655.1. Classification (GTDB taxonomy): domain Bacteria; phylum Pseudomonadota; class Gammaproteobacteria; order Burkholderiales; family Nitrosomonadaceae; genus Nitrosospira. Next base: position 14,197 of record DATJHX010000020.1, on the reverse strand, counting down.
ACTGGAAAGCATTTGTGAAAAAGGCGTGGGGCGGGGTCAGGATTCGCCGGTTGGACACGCCATCGAAGCGCATCAGCTTCGGCGATGCCTTGCATTTTGAGGTGGCCGTGGCACTGAATGGCTTGCAGCCTGAGGATGTAATTGTCGAGTTGCTGATTTCCCGTCAGCTCAAAAAAAGCAAGCTTGGCGAGTTCAAACACTTCAGATTTGAATTTACCGGTGTCGAAGAATCGGGCGAACACCTGTTTGCCCTGGATCTCGCCCCTGATTTATGTGGCAAGCTGGAGTATTACATGCGCGTCTATCCGTATCAGCCATTGCTCACCCAACCATTTGAGATGGGCATGATGGTATGGCTCTGAAGACCCTGCCGAAGATACATGCCGAGCCGTGAAAGATGGGCGATCCTCAGGATACCAGCGAAAGATAGATCTTGCAGTAAGCGGCAGCGCTCGAACGCCAACTGAAATCCCGCGCCATGCCGTTTTTCTTTAAGTGGCGCCATATCCGCTTGTCATGATAGACGGTAGCGACCCGACGGATTGCGCTGAGAAAACTCTCCGGCGTCATATCCCCGAACAAAAACCCGGTGGCGCTTCCACTGGCAATGGACGCCGGGGCGCAATCAACTACGGTATCAACCAGGCCGCCTGTTGCATGAACCAGTGGAGGGGTACCGTAGCGTTGGCTGTACATCTGATTCAGTCCGCACGGTTCGAAACGGGAAGGCATCAGGAAGCTGTCCGCCCCGGCTTCGATCAAATGTGCAAGTTTTTCATCAAAGCCGATGTGCACAGCGATTTTTCCCGGATGATTTTTTGCCAGTACCGATAATTCACGTTCGAGGATCGCTTCTCCGCTGCCCAGGATTGCCAGTTGGGCCGGTATTTCAGTCAGCTCTTTGGCCACTTTCAGCAGCAGGTCATAACCTTTCTGGTATGTAATACGGCTCACAGCAGCGAATAGCGGAATCTGGGGATTTTCCGCTAACCCCAGCAATCGCTGTAACGCTTTTTTATTCGTGGATTTGCCGGCCAGATTGGCAATCGAATAATTTCGCGCCAGGTTCGGATCAGTGCGCGGATCCCATTCTTCCGCAGCAATCCCGTTCAGAATGCCGCTAATATCTTTACTGCGCGAAGCCAGCAAACCCTGCATGCCGAAGCCGAGCGGCGCCGTTTGAATTTCCCGGGCGTAAGTGGGGCTCACAGTGGAGATGTGGTCTGAATAATACAGCCCTGCCTTGAGGAAGGACATGCCGCCGTAATATTCCACGCCATTTATGTGGAAGCTTGCGGGGGGCAATCCCAGTTGAGTTACGGTATCGGGGGGGAAAACACCCTGGAAGGCGAGATTGTGTATGGTCATCAGGGACGCCGCTTTCTGTCCCGAATGAAAATGGAGATATGCGGGCGCGAGCCCGCTTTGCCAATCGTTGCAATGTGCAATCCGGGGACGCCAGGCAATTGGACTGGCATCGCTTGCAAGAATGGCGCCAATTCTGGATAGCAGCCCGAAACGCAAGGCATTGTCTGGCCAGTTGCGCCCGGCCGCATCCGTATAGGGCCCGCCACCGCGGCAATAAAACGACGGGCAATCGATGACAAATAAAGGGAGTTTCGCAGACGCGCCCACCGGCAACCTTGCCGATAGCAGCGACGCCGGCGGAAACGGAGGCTGGGCAGTAAATTCCGCTAATTTTCGCTTGTATTTCAGGCCGGACAAAACTTGAGGATAGCCCGGGATAAGTACGCGTATGTCCACTTTCAATTCGCGTAGCGCCGCAGGTAGCGCCGCGCTTACATCGCCCAGGCCGCCAGTTTTATTCAATGGATGAATTTCTGGCGTAATGAATAACACCCGGAGGCCGGGATATCTGGAACCGAGTGGCATGAATGAATCCGTTTTTTTTGTTCAGGCGTAATGGAACTGTGCTAAGAGGTTCCCTAACACTACTCTCGTGCTTCATCAGTTAACACCGCAGGGCCGCGCGCGCTTTCAAGCGAAAGAATAATCCCTGCCAGTGGCGGGAGAGTGATAACAACCGAATATGGCCATTCCATCTGCGGCTCGGAACTTGCGTCGATATGTCCCATATTGCCCAGATTACTGCCACCGTAATAGGAGGAGTCGCTGTTAAAAATCTCGTAATAGGTTCCACCGGCCGGGACGCCAATCCGGTAGTTTTTTCGCGGCACGGGTGTAAAATTCAGCACCACCAGCACGAATGCGCCATTGCGGGCATTGCGGAGGTAGCTGATGATGGAATTGTCGGCGTCGTGGCAGTCTATCCAGGTGAAACCGTCAGGTAAAAAATCAAGCTGGTGCAATGCGGGAATACTGGCGTACAGATGATTGAGATCCTTCAATAAAGTTTTTACGCCACGATGAGATGAATTCTCGAGTTCCTTCCAGTCCAGTTCCCGTCCGGGGCTCCATTCAATCTGCTGGGCAAATTCGTTACCCATGAAATTGAGCTTTTTGCCCGGATAAGTCATCTGATAGGAAAACAACAGGCGCACGTTTGCGAACCGCTGCCAGGCGTCGCCTGGCATTTTGCCTAGCAATGAGCCCTTGCCATGCACAACTTCATCATGGGAAAGCGGCAACACGAAATTTTCGGTGTATGCGTACAGTTGACCGAATGTAAGCTCCTCGTGATGGAAGCGCCGATGAACAGGGTCGTGCCGCATATACGATAACGTATCGTTCATCCAGCCCATGTTCCATTTCATCGAGAATCCCAGACCGCCAACATAAGTAGGACGCGATACGGCCGGCCAGGCAGTCGATTCTTCAGCCGCGGTCAAGGCGCCAGGAAATTCCTGATGAACCATGACATTCAGTTCGCGCAGGAAGTCGATCGCTTCCAGATTTTCCCTGCCCCCGAATTTATTGGGCAGCCATTCACCTGGTCGGCGGGAATAGTCCAGGTAGAGCATCGATGCGACCGCATCCACGCGCAATCCATCAAAATGGAATTCCGATAGCCAGTAATGCGCGCTGGACAACAAAAAGGACTTCACCTCGTTACGCCCGAAATTGAAGATATGCGTGCCCCAGTCCTGATGGAACCCCATGCGCGGATCTTCATGCTCATATAGAGCCGTGCCATCAAACCGGGCAAGGGCAAACGCATCAGTCGGGAAATGCGCGGGCACCCAATCCAGAATCACGCCGATGCCTTCCCGATGGCACGCATTAACCAGAAACTTCAAATCGTCCGGTGTCCCGAAACGGCTGGTTGGGGCGAAATAACCGGTGGTCTGATAACCCCAGGATTCATCGAGCGGATGCTCCGAAATGGGTAACAGTTCAACGTGTGTGTAACCCATCTCCCGCACGTAAGGGATCAGGTACTCGGCAAGTTCACGATAGGAAAGAAAAGTCCCGTCCTGATTGCGCTTCCAGGACCCGGGGTGAACCTCGTAAATAGTCATAGGGGCGTGCAGCCAGTCTCCTATCGCGCGATTTGCCATCCAGCCCGCATCATCCCAGATTGTTTCGCTGGCAGCAGGCGTGCATGCTGCATTGTTTGGCCGTAATTCATAACGTGTGGCATAGGGATCGGTCTTTACGAGAATTTCCCCACTGTTATGATTGAGTATCTCGTATTTATAGAGAGAACCCTGGGGAACGCCGGGAATGAATAGCTCCCAAACCCCACTGGAGCCATGAGCCCTCATGGGATGCACTCGCCCATCCCATTGATTAAAATTCCCTATCACACTGACCCGTCTGGCATTGGGCGCCCAAACCGCAAAAAGCACTCCAGCGATACCACTGATTTCCATGGCGTGCGAGCCAAGGCTGCGATAAGCCTGCCATAACCGCCCTTCATTAAACAGGTACAGGTCGTAATCGCAAATCCTCGGTACGAAAGCATAGGCGTCATAAGTCTCGTATACTCGTGATGTCAGCCCCTTCGGCCTATTGCTGTTATCCTCTACCCGAAGAAGATAGGGCATGGATGGGAAAGCCAGCCCGTGCCATTCAAAGACCCCGCACGCATGCACCCGCGCCATAGGCTCAAAATTGCCTGCTATACTGATCCATACTTTTTGCGCATACGGGTAAAATACCCGTATCAGCGCACGATTATGCTCCGTGTGAGCGCCAAGATAGCTAAAGGGATCATGTAACTGCGCCGTAAGTAATGCTTCCAGGGCTGAGTCGGCCCTGACAGCCAGTGCATATCTCGGAAGGTGGGTGTGCATGGGGTGGTTATCCTAAACACGGCGGTTGGATGAGAAATCGCTACAGAGGCGGCTACAGGAGCAAAAGGGGGCGAACGGGGCGAAAGGTGAGAATCATGATTTTGTCATAACCACGCCGCCTGCTGCCCGCTCCTGACGTCAGCGGGATTTGGGATTATAGCTTTTGCCGGGATAGGGGAACAGATATACTTCTGCTGAGGCTCCTGATTATAGGGCTGCCGGCTGAGTCAGTTATTCAGGAGTCCATTTAATGTTGCTTACGGGTGGCTGCTCATGAAACAAGAGGCGGATATACGTTTTCACAGCCAGACTACGCGTAATTCAATCGCATTCATACTGGCTGGCGGACGCGGCACTCGTCTGCGGCAGCTTACTGCCTGGCGCACCAAACCCGCTGTACCATTTGGCGGAAAATTCCGCATTATCGATTTTGCCCTTTCAAATTGCGTCAATTCCGGAATTCGACGCATCGGGGTGGCGACCCAATATAAATCACAAAGCCTGATAAGCCATATCCAGCACGGATGGGGCTTTCTTGATGGCCGGTTTCACGAATTTGTCGAGCTGCTGCCCGCGCAGCAGCGCATCGCCGAAACCTGGTACCAGGGAACAGCGGACGCGGTGTTTCAGAATATCGACATTCTTCGCTGCCACAATCCGGATCACGTACTGATCCTGGGCGGTGATCACGTTTATAAAATGGACTACAGCAAGCTGCTGGCCGACCATGTCTCCAAATCCGCGGATATGACAGTAGCGTGCATAGACGTCCCGCTGGAGTCAGCGGCGGAATTTGGTGTCATGAGCATCGATAATGACTGGCGCGTAACCAGTTTTGCCGAAAAGCCGGAGAAACCGGCTCCCATTCCCGGCCAGCCCGGACAGGCGCTTGTCAGTATGGGTATTTACGTCTTCAACGCCTCATTTCTTTTCGAAGAGGTCATTCGCGATCATGACGAGAGGGATTCAACCCATGATTTCGGCAAGGACCTGATCCCATATCTGGTACCACGGCGGCGTGTATTTGCCCATCGCTTTATCGACAGTTGCGTCAATATGGCCTCGGGCGTGCCATACTGGCGGGATGTAGGCACGGTCGATGCGTACTGGGAGGCGAATCTTGACCTCACTCACGTCACACCGGATCTTAACTTATACGATCAGGATTGGCCAATATGGACTCACCAGGAACAATTACCACCCGCCAAATTCATCTTTGACGACGATGACCGGCGCGGCCAGGCGCTGGATTCGATGGTATCCGGCGGATGCATTATCAGCGGCTCGACGGTACGGCGCTCATTATTGTTTTCCAACGTACAAGTCCGCAGCTATAGCAATATCGAAGATTCGGTGATATTGCCCAATGTCGATGTCGGGCGTAACGCGCGCTTGAGGCGGGTAGTGGTGGATAAAAATTGTGTCATCCCACCCGGTCTGACGGCCGGATTCGATCCAATCGAAGACAGAAAGCGATTTTATGTTACCAAAAATGGAATCACGCTGATCACTCCCGAAATGCTGGGGCAAAAAATACATTATGTCAGATAAAAGGCATTATTTGAGTTGGTCTGAAAAGAAATGCAACCATTACAGTTAGTTTTGCTTTGGCACATGCATCAGCCGGATTATCGGAATTACGAAACCGGTGAATTTATGCTGCCATGGGTGTATCTGCATGTCATCAAGGATTATACCGATATGGTATACCACCTGGAATCGCATCCATCGATGAAGGCGGTCGTCAATTTTGTGCCGGTACTGCTGGATCAAATCGAGGATTACGCGGCTCAGTTCACCTCAGGCCAATTGCGGGATCCACTCCTGCGTTTGCTCGGTACGCCGAATCTGGAACAGATATCCATGAGCGACCGTTTGAGGATTTTTGACAGTTGTTTTCGTAGCAATCATACGACGATGATGCAACCTTACCCCGCATACAAGCGTCTGCACGAAATGCACGAAAGATTGAGGGAGCGCGGTGAAGCCGAGCTGGGTTACCTTTCCGGCCAGTATCTCTCAGACTTGCTCGTATGGTATCACCTCGCCTGGACGGGGGAGAGCGTCAGGAGGAATAACGAAACCGTTGTCCGATTGATGACGCAGGCCTCCGGCTTCAGCCATACCGACCGCGCCGATTTACTCAGTCTGATAGGAGAGCTCATACAGAGGTTGATACCTCGCTATCGCAAGCTTGCCGAGTCCGGCCAGATCGAATTGTCCACCACGCCTCATTATCATCCTTTGGCGCCGCTACTGATAGACTTTTCATCCGCCCGCGACAGTATGCCAGCCGTCGAGCTGCCGACCGAAACAGCTTATCCGGGCGGAAAGAGCCGGATTGCCTCGCAGTTGACCTCGGCAATTGCAAGTCATTCGCGCCGCTTCGGCGAAAGACCCTACGGGGTATGGCCTGCGGAAGGCGCTATATCGGAACCCTTTCTTGAAATTCTCGCGGAACAGGAATGCCGGTGGAGCGCGAGCGGGGAAGGAGTTTTGGCCAACAGCCTGCGGAAGTCGTACCCCGATCAACCTCTGCCGGAGCGAGGCCGTTATCTCTATCGGGCTTATCAGGTAAGGGGGAAAACAGATAGCATTGTGTGTTTCTTCCGGGATGAGAGGCTTTCCGATATGATCGGCTTCGAGTATTCGAAGTGGTTTGGGCGGGATGCCGCCGAGCATCTGGTACATTCTCTCGAAGATATCAGCCGTAACGCAATAGCCGGAGAAAACCCTATTGTAAGCGTGATACTCGATGGCGAAAATGCGTGGGAATATTACCCTTACAACGGCTATTATTTTCTCAATGATCTCTATGAGATACTCGAAAAGCATCCAGTGATTCGCCCAACGACCTACCGCGACTATATTGGGTCCGCACGCGCTGGGGATGCCGCGATATTGCCGACTTTGGCCGCCGGAAGCTGGGTTTATGGAACATTCTCCACATGGATCGGCGATAAGGACAAAAATCAGGCCTGGGATCTGCTGTGTGCCGCCAAGCATAGTTACGATCTGGTGTTGCAGAGCGGACGCCTGTCCGGTGAGGAAAAAGCCAAAGCGGAGCGGCAACTTGCTTCCTGCGAAAGTTCCGACTGGTTCTGGTGGTTAGGAGATTACAATCCACCTCAAGTGGTGGAAAGTTTCGACAAATTGTTTCGCGCTAATCTGGCCAATCTTTATTACCTCTTGAAGCTGCCGGTGCCAGCATCGGTACGCGAGCCCATCAGCCAAGGTTTTGGCGGCACGCCGGAATCGGGCGGTGCAATGCGGCGCGCTTCATAATTGTTATGGGGCCAGTGTCCACCTATCCGCTGTCAGGAGCGTTATAGCGGGTACAAGCCGAGGAACACCGCCATCATCTGCTGAATTCGCATGACTGAAAGGCGGACGGCATGGGGCTTTTCGAATGGCCACGCGCAAAATGACATTGATATGCGTTATGCGGTCGTGCGTTCGGTAAGCTGACCCTACATCTGTCTGCGCCTAAGTTCCTTCTGGATTCCTTCTGGAGAATAGCTCCATGCCTCAACCCGTATCTCTGCTTTTCGGCGTCCATGCTCATCAGCCTGTCGGCAATTTCCCGGAGGTGCTGGCTGATGCTCATGTTCGTTGCTACCGCCCCTTCCTGCAGGTGGTACACCGCTATCCGGCGTTCTGCTTCGCACTCCACATATCCGGCTGGCTGCTGGATTATCTGCTGGATCACTATCCGGAAGACATGGCGCTATTGCAGGAAATGGTTATGCGCGGACAAGTGGAGCTGTTTGGTGCGGGTGACACTGAGCCTGTACTGGCCGCCATTCCCAATCGCGATCGCATCGGCCAGATCCAGACCTTTTCCGCCAAGCTGGAGATGAAACTGGGGCAAAGGCCCCAGGGAGCATGGCTGACCGAGCGCGTGTGGGAGTCGACCGTGGTTCCGGCGTTGGCTGACTGCGGTATTCGCTATGTCATCGTGGATGATTACCACTTTCTTTGTACTGGCAAAAGCACAGGGGAACTGGACAGTTATTTCACTACCGAAGAGGATGGGCGCAAGCTCGATCTGTTTCCCATATCGGAAGCGCTGCGTTACAGGTTGCCTTTTTCTCCAGCCGATGAAGCGGTGGCCTATGTCGAGTCTTTAGCCAAAAGCAGCATGACCGGCGAGGGCAATGCAGCGATTTATTTCGACGATATCGAAAAATTCGGCATCTGGCCGGAAACATATCAGTGGGTATACGAGAATGGGTGGCTCGATCAATTCATCCAGGGTGTGCTGGCTTCACCCATCATACGCGCCCAGCACTACCGTGACTACCATTCCGCGACGAAAACACGCGGGGTGGTGTATCTGCCCACCACTTCATATATCGAAATGAACGAATGGACGTTGCCCGCAAAACCGGCGCATATCTATGCGGACCTGGTGCATCAGGCAAAGTCGGCAGGCTGGTACGAAGGACATAAGGCATTTCTCCGCGGAGGTATCTGGAGAAATTTCTTTTCCCGCTATCCTGAATCCAACTGGATGCATAAGCGCATGCTGGGTCTTTCGGCACGGCTCGACTCTCTGCCGGAGAAACAACATACCAAGCTTATGAAGGTGAAGCTCTATGAGTCTCAAGCCAATGACGCCTATTGGCATGGCTTGTTTGGCGGCCTGTATCTACCTCACTTGCGGCGCGCTGTATACAACGCAATCGTCGAGCTGGAGGCATTGCTGGATGCTTGCAACCCGCGTCCGGCCCGTTTTATCGAGGATACCGATTTCGACGGAGCGGATGAACTGTATTTGCAGAACGGGCTGATTCAGGCAGTGCTGAAGCTGGATGGAAAGGGAAGTGTTTGCGAGTTCGATTCCTATCTGCTGAGGCATAATTTTGGCGATACCTTGCGACGCCAGCCTGAGCATTATTACCGCAAGATTCATCATAATGAACATAGCGGACATAGCGGTAGCGGTATCGCCTCGGCGCATGAGCGGATCAGCTTCAAGCACAAGATAGAGGCGGGAGATATGGAGATCGATGGCGACCCGCGAGGATTATTTGTCGATCGCCTGAACGGCGAAATCGTGGGTTATCGGCACAAGCCATTCGCCATAAGGGGTCCGTATTGTCATGTGGAATTGTTGTCGCCGCAAATATCGAAAACCTTTGAGCTGGTGGGCAACCGGCTGCGGGTGTCATACCGGTTCGCAGAGGATGCGGAAGGTACATTCAGTACAGAGATCAATCTTGCCATGCCAAGCGCTGATGGATGGGGCGGGCGTTACGTCCATCAAGGCCAGATTCCCGGCGGATTCGGGCAACCGCTCGATCTTGATGACTTGACGGACATTACTCTGGATGACGATGAACTCCGGGGAAGTATAGAACTGGAAATTTCCCCCCCCGCATTGTTCCATTCCGCGCCTTATTATTCAGTGTCCCAATCGGAGGGTGGTTTCGAAAAAATCATGCAGGCGGTCACACTTAGGCTGGAGTGGCCAGCAGCGGCGGGAGAGCTACTGGTTTCGCTGGAAATCAAGGCGAAAGGAGAGGTATCTAAAGAGGAGCCTTCGGAAGAAGGGATATCATAAGCGCCCTAGTTCATCTCTAATCCTGGTTGATCCCAAATACTCATAAATGCCAGCTAAACGGGAACCAGACGCTGTTCTGCAGGCTCTATCTGTAGGCGCGTTTACAACCGTTTGCAGGCGCAAAAAAGGCCCTGAATATGAGCGCGCGGAGGGGTACAGAGTTGTGGTGCCTCTCATAATATTTCTGGTAAAATCGCGAATTCTCTGAGCTCAGCAAGGACCCGACATGACTTATGTAGTAACTGAAGCCTGTATCAAATGCAAGTACACTGATTGCGTAGACGTATGTCCAGTGGATTGCTTTCGCGAGGGGCCTAACTTTCTGGTGATCGATCCGGACGAGTGCATAGATTGTACCTTATGCGTAGCTGAGTGTCCGGTAGAGGCTATTTACTCGGAGGACGATGTACCGGTAGAGCAGCAGCACTTCACTTCGCTAAACGCTGAGTTATCGAAAGCCTGGAAGCCCATCATTGAAAAAAAAGAAGCCTTGCCTGATGCCGACGACTGGGCGAAGGTAACCGAAAAGCTGGAAAAGCTGGAACGCTGATACGGCAGCGGTAGCTTGCCGTCGCATGTCTTCCAATCTGAATTTCCCTCAAGTTTCCCTTTCCGACATTTTTACGGGCTTAGCCGCCGGCCCAGAGGCCGGCGTGACGGTGATCACACCCGGTCGCCGGCTAGCAGGAGCGCTTAAAAGCGAGTTCGATCGAACCCAGGCTCTCCGTGGCGCTGCTGTCTGGGATTCGGCGGATGTCCTGCCAATTTCCGCCTTTATCGAACGCATCTATGAAGATGCGCAATATTCCTCATACTCCATGCGGGAGGGGAGGTTGCCCGTGCTTCTCAAGCCTGCTCAGGAGCAGGTGTTATGGGAGAGTGTCATCAACCGTTCGGAGGCGGGCGCGATTTTGCTTGCCGTTGCTGAAACGGCACGGCTTGCTCGCGAGGCTTGGCAGCTTGTCTATGCCTGGCATCTTACCCAGAAACTCAAAAGTTTCCCGCTAAATGAAGACGCCCGCGCGTTCAGGGACTGGTCACGCCAATACGAAGAGATGACTTTCGGCGCGAACCAGATCGATGCGGCGCGCCTTTACAACCTAATATCCGAATTATGCGGACACGCGGAAATACGTAAGCCGAGGCGGGTGGTCTGTTATGGTTTCGATCTCATTACGCCCCAGCAAACAGTATTGCTGACGAGCCTGCGGAAGGCAGGCTGTGAAGTAGTCATGGCGCAGCCTTGCTCCCGCTCTCGGCCGGATGGTAATGTGCGCAGCACGGCATGCGGCAATAGTGCCGATGAGATTCGCCGCGCGGCAACTTGGGCACGGGCACGGCTCGAGGCCAACAGCTCGGCGCGCATAGGCGTGGTTATCCCCGAGTTTTCCAGGAACCGAAGTAAAGTCATGCGGATTTTCCGCTCAATAATGGCTCCGGATCCCCATCACTCGCTGTCGGGCCGAGCCGAGCGTCTATTGCCGTTCAACGCGTCACTCGGTATGGTTTTGGCATCATATCCCCTTGTAAGCACGGCACTCCTGGCGCTCGAGCTCGCTTCAGGAGAAATCGAGTTCGAGCGCGTCAGCCTTTTACTTCGATCACCTTTCCTCAGCGGCAGCGAGACTGAAATGATGGATAGGGTTTGGCTGGACGTGTGGTTGCGGAAGCGCGCCGAGCCTACGATTACCCTGGAATGGCTGTTGGCGTTGATCGAGCGTAAGGATTCAGGGGCGTATTGTCCCCTTCTGGCGCAAAGACTATCTGCTTTTGCACGTTACAAAGCAAAGCTGCGTGGTTTACACAACCCATCTGCACTGGCCAGGGAAATCTCCGAAGCGCTTCTGCTTCTCGGTTTTCCCGGTGAACGCCATCTGGATTCATCCGAGTACCAGACTTTAAAAAAGTGGCAGGAAGTTCTGGCCGATTTTGCCGCTCTCGATTCAGTCCTGTCCCGCATCCGTTATGGAGAAGCTCTGGCCCGGCTGCACCGGATGACTGCGGAAGTGATGTTTCAGCCTGAAACACTGGATGTTCCCATACAAATACTCGGTGTTCTGGAATCTGATGGCCTGGCGTTCGATCATCTGTGGGTAATGGGATTATCTGACGAAGCGTGGCCGCCCCAGCCACGGCCTAATCCTTTTCTCCCAAGAGAACTGCAGCAAGCGGCCGGATTTCCGCTGGGCTCGGCAGGGGCTGCACTCGATTTCGGACACCGGCTTACCAATGCATGGGTTTCCGCCGCGGATGAGGTTGTTCTAAGCTACCCGCAGTACAGTGACGACCGCGAAGCTCGCAAGCTTTCGCCCAGTCCGCTGATCCGCGATATTACCCCTGACGCCGCTGGCGACCTTGTACTGCCTGATTATCCCGATTATCGGGATGTGATCCATCAAGCGCGCAGGCTTGAGCAGGTAGCCGACGAAAAAGTCTTGATAACCACCGCAGCAGCCGATGGAAGTGTTCGTGGCGGTGTAGCGGTAATAAAAGATCACGCGGCTTGCCAGTTCCGGGCGTTTGCGCTGCACAGGCTCGGTGCAGAAAGTCCACAATCTCCTTCCGCCGGCCTGGATGCGGCAGAGCGCGGCACGCTCCTGCACCATGTGCTCGCGCAAATATGGCGCCAGCTCAAGACAAAAAGTACGCTGGATATTATCAGCAATGAAGATCTTGATGCACTGCTCATGCGCTCGGCCAATGAAGCGATCGCTCACTTGCGCCGAGAACGTCCGGCCGCCCTCGCCGGGCGCCTGGGGGAAATCGAGCAGCGCCGCCTCATGCGGTTGGCGCGCGAGTGGCTTGACGAAGAGCGCAAGCGAAGTGAGTTTGCGGTGGTAGCCATTGAAGATAAGCGACGCGTCGAAATTGGCGGACTCGCACTAATGTCGCGTCTCGATCGCATAGACGAGCTTCCTGATGGGCGGCGCATTATTATCGATTACAAATCCCGCGCGCCCATGGCGCGCGGCCTGCTCGACGAGCGGCCGGAGGAACCGCAACTGCCGTTGTACCTTATTACCAGCGAGCCAGAGGCCGCAGCCATTGCATTTGCGCAGGTCAGGGCTGGCGACATGCGATTTGTAACCCTTGCGCGCGACCACGATCTATTGCCCGGAGCTCCGGCATTTCCAGGACCCCGCATGGGCGACCGGTATGGCTCATGGGAAGAGCTGATTAAGGCCTGGCATGCGAATCTTGCATATATCGCAGCCAGTTTCTCCGGCGGAGATGCCAGGATCGATCCGAGGAAATACCCCCATACATGCCGCAATTGCAATTTGAGATTCTTTTGCCGGATTGATGAGCGAACACGGGAAAAATTTATCGAGGAAGATGACGAGTGAACAATCCTTCAGCCATTCCCGATATGACTCATATCCCTGACTTCGCCGAGCGTCGCTGTGCGCTTGATCCCGCACATTCGTTTATTGTCCAGGCCCCTGCCGGGTCGGGCAAGACAGGGCTTTTGATTCAGCGTTATCTCAAGCTGCTTACATGTGTCAATGATCCCGAAGAGATCGTTGCGATAACCTTCACGCGAAAAGCCGCCGGAGAGATGCGTGAACGGGTGATCGGGGCGCTTTCGCAAGCTGTGGACAAGCGCGGTCCTTCTATCCTGCCTGAGAACGACCATGTGAAATTTACGCGCGAGCTGGCAAATGCGGTGGTTCGTCGAGACATGGAGGCCGACTGGCGGTTGACTGAGAATCCGGCAAGGTTACGGATTCAGACATTTGATTCCTTATGCGCCTCATTGAATCGCCAGATGCCGATCTTATCCGGATTTGGCAGTCAGCCCGAAACCGTCGAGGATGCGTCCGGCCTATATCGGGAAGCCGCTCGCCTCACTATAGGTCTGTTGGAGAGCAATGAGGCTGCCGCGGAGGATGTCCGGTATTTGCTGGAGCACCTCGACAACGACCTGCCGCGCGTCGAGTCGCTGATTGCCGAGATGCTGGCGCGGCGCGACCATTGGCTGCGCCATATCCACAGCAGGAATCGTGAAGAACTGGAAGCCGCGCTGAGGCGTACCCGCCAGAAGGCGCTCAGGCACCTGCGCGGTCTTCTCGAGTGTCATCCCGAGCCGATGAAAGGTGAACTGGTTGAGCTTGTGCGATATGCCGCCCGAAACCTGGCGGCCAGTGACAGGAGCTCGATCGAAATCGACTACGAGCAGTTCAGCGGCCTCGGTGCATTGCCTGGCGATGAGGAGCGGGATTACGAGGGATGGTATGCTATTGCCAAGTTGTTGCTCACAAAAGAAAAAGAGGGTGCCTGGCGCAAACAGTATACGGTGAAAGAGGGTTTTCCTACCGTCACGAAGGGACGAAAAGACCTTGCAAAGGAATGGAAAGAAAGAGCATGCACACTCGTTTCTCTGTTGGCCGCACATGATGATGGCTCGCTTTGC
>DATJHX010000019.1:0-5183 GCA_035493655.1 Nitrosospira sp. | reverse complement strand
TGTTGGCCCCTGTCCCAGTACATTCCCTGGAAAAGTGCGAATAACTCAGAAAGCGCGAAAAATACTGCGTTCCATCCAAGCTCATGTGTGCTGGCTCCACCCGTATCCATCCGGGCAGCGTTTCATCCGGACATCATTTCATTTTTCGCGCTGAAATACGCTAGAATAAGCAGTTTAAATTCTCTCCGGGGTTTTCTAAATGTCAATGGCTGACCGCGACGGCGTGATCTGGAGCGATGGAAAAATAATTCCGTGGCGTGAGGCGACCATCCATGTACTTACCCATACCCTCCACTATGGGCTGGGCGTTTTCGAAGGTTTGCGCGCCTACCGCACCCCTCGGGGTCCCGCAATTTTCCGCCTTCAGGATCATACCGACCGCTTGTTCAATTCGGCCCATATCTTCATGATGAAAATGCCTTACGACAAGGCGACCCTGACGCAGGCGCAATGCGATGTCGTCAAGCAGAACGGGCTTGAGTCCTGTTATATCCGGCCGATTGTATTTTACGGCTCGGAAGCGATGGGTATCTCAGCGAAAACGCTCTCAGTGCATGCGGCAATTGCAGCGTGGCCATGGGGTGCGTATCTTGGATCAGAAGGATTGGAAAAAGGAATTCGCGTCAAAACGTCCTCCTTCTCTCGCCACCACGTCAATGTCAACATGTGCCGCGCAAAGTCGGTTACCACTTATGCCAATTCAATTCTGGCTCATCAGGAAGTAGCCCATGATGGCTATGACGAGGCCCTGCTATTGGACGTGGATGGGTATGTGGCGGAGGGGGCGGGAGAAAACATATTCATCATCAAGCGTGGCAAACTCTATACGCCGGACATGACTTCCTGTCTGGAAGGAATTACCCGTGCTTCCATCATAGAGCTCGCAGGAGAGATCGGCATTCCGATAATCGAGAAGCGCATTACTCGCGACGAAGTCTATTGTGCCGACGAGGCTTTTTTTACGGGTACCGCAGCGGAGGTTACGCCGATTCGGGAGCTTGACAACCGCAGCATCGGTAGCGGTAAGCGCGGCCCGATCACTGCCAGGCTGCAAGCCATGTTTTTCGATTGTGTAAGCGGCAAGGCCGAGAAACATGCCTCCTGGCTCACCTACGTCTGAACTACATCTGATTGTGTCTGACCTGAATACAATTAAGGAACTGTCCATGCAGAAGCAAGCTACCGATGCCAAACTTCGTCAGATCGAAATCACTCCTGATGACTTGCCGCTCCACTGCCCCATGCCCTCGATGCTATTGTGGAATTCTCACCCCAGAGTTTACCTGCCGATAGAAAATACCGGCGAGGCGATGTGTCCTTACTGCGGCACGCAATATATACTCAAGGGCGGCGCTATTATTGGACACCATTAATGGCAGTTTATAAATCAGGTCGGCAAAGCCGCTAAAAAGGCGAAAGGCGAAAGCGGCAGCAAATAGAGTTTCAGGATTTCCCCTGATAAGCTGCTTGTGCGCCGTTAGAGTGCGCCCTTAGAATTACTCGGAAATTACGCGGAGGCTATCTGGAGCGTTGCCAGCCAGGGCACTCGAAGCCCCGATTGCTCCTTTGCTTTAGTATTTTGGTATATTTGCTTGGCCATGCGCACCTGCCGTTAACGACTTCATATTCATTCTCAGGCTCTTATGCACAAACTGCCGTACGAAATTTTCAAGGCCTATGATATCAGGGGCATTTTTGGGAAAACGCTTACCGCCGAAATCGTTGAGGCTATTGGTCATGCAATCGGAACCGAAGCGCGGGTGCGGGGAGTGGTCGTGATCGCAATTGGACGCGATGGCCGGTTATCGGGTCCGGAATTGGCGCCAGCGCTGGCGAGAGGTTTGCAAAAGAGCGGGATAGACGTGATAGACGTGGGAGTTGTCGCCACCCCTATGCTTTATTTCGCAGCTCATACACTTTGTGAGTACTCGGGTGTAATGGTTACAGGCAGCCATAACCCATCGGAATATAATGGGCTCAAAATGGTGCTGGCTGGCGAAACGCTTGCCGCAGAAGCAATACAAAGCTTGCGTCTGCGCCTCGAAAATAATGATCTCGCGTATGGCAACGGCACTTATCGCAAGCATGACATTGCTGAAACATATCTTGAGCGCATAACCAGCGACATCAAGCTGGCACGTCCCATGAAGATCGCAATTGACTGCGGCAATGGTGTTACAGGCCCTTTTGCACCCGCACTATATCGTCGACTGGGATGCGAGGTCCTGGAACTGTATTCCGAGATCGATGGTACTTTTCCCCATCACCATCCTGATCCTTCCATACCTGAAAACCTACAGGATCTGATTCACATATTGAAAACTACCGATGCAGAAATCGGTCTGGCTTTCGATGGCGACGGCGATCGTGTAGGCGTGATTACCACTGACGGCGGCATTATTTATGCCGATCGCCAGTTGATGCTATTTTCCGCCGATGTTTTGTCCAGAAACCCAGGCGCGCGGATAATATTTGATGTGAAATGTACGCGTAATCTGGCGCCGTGGATTGTGCAGCATGGTGGCGAGCCTGTCATGTGGAAAACCGGGCATTCTTTTATCAAGGGTAAGCTCAAGGAAACCAATGCGTTGCTGGCTGGCGAGATGAGCGGCCACATCTTTTTTAAAGAGCGCTGGTACGGATTCGATGACGGTCTCTACGCAGGGGCGCGCCTGCTGGAACTGCTCAGCCACGAGACCGATGTTAATAGCGTTTTGCATGCCATTCCTGATGCAATCAGCACCCCTGAGCTGCAGATCAAATTGAAAGAGGGCGAGAATTATTCGCTTATCGCAAAACTGCAGAAAAACGCCCGTTTTGATAATCCCGAGCGCGTTATTACTACCGATGGGTTGAGAGTGGAATATAAGAATGGCTTCGGTCTGGCACGCTCATCCAATACAATGCCCGTGATTGTGCTGCGCTTTGAAGCGGATAGCGAAGCTGCGCTGAAGCATATACAGCAGGATTTCAGCAGGGTGATCCTGCAGGCCAAACCGGACGCGATATTGCCATATTAGAAACAGAAGCCTTGAACGCCTGGTTTGCTCATCAGCGTAATTTTGGAATAGTACGAAATTGGAAGAAAATATCAAAACGAATGTTTTGTTTGTGTGTATGGGCAACATTTGCCGCTCACCCACTGCGGAAGCCGTATTCCGGCATCAGGTCGAAACTGCTGGTCTTGAAAACGAGATTTATATCGATTCCGCGGGTACACACGACTATCACGTTGGCCAACCTCCAGATGAGAGGGCCCAGAAAGCAGCAACCAGGCGAGGTTATGATACAAATGGGCTGCGTGCCCGACGCATACACGAAAAAGATTTCGAGATTTTTCATTACATACTGGCAATGGATAAGTCAAATCTCGCCATATTGGAACAAGAGTGTCCACCCCAATACAGCCATAAGCTCGGCCTGCTTATGCGGTACAGCAGGAGCTTTGAAGGTATAAAAGAAGTACCTGATCCTTACTTTGGAGGGCAACGCGGTTTCGAGCACGTGCTGAATCTGGTGGAGGAGGCAGGGAGAGGATTACTCAACCGTATTCAGGATGAGAAACAACGGCTGAATGTGAGACAGAATGATGAGATTAATCCGGATGATGGAGTAAAGCGGATGAAGTCAGGGCGCGTGGATTAATACAAACGGGTTAATCAGCATGAATTAATCGGCCCCGATTAATCGCGATGGATTAATCACACGGAGTAACTGAGCGGGGTAATAAGCGGAGCTTATTACCCCGCTCAGTTTTTCCGGGGAAGCTATTTACTATGGGTTTCAATCTGTACCATTGGTTCATCCTGCGATGCAGGCGGCACGGGGTGGGGGCGTTTTCTTCGCCTCTGAGGTAATGTCGATTCCGCCTCGGCCTTGCTTTCACTTTGTTTTATTTTTTCAGGGATGGTTTCAACCATGACCAGTCCGTTTGCAATCGGCTCCGGGAGCTCGATTACCGATGACGGCTGAGGTTCTGTCTCCTTTGTCTCCCTTGTTTCCCTTGTTTCCCTTTTCTCCCCGGGCGATGCTAAATGGGATGTTGAATCCCTTGCCTCCTCGTCTTTGTCGGAAATTTCCGTGTGAGATGTTGCTGTTGCTGCCGGGAAAGGAAGAACCGATGTATCCGGAGCTGTTTCCTCCATAGCCGGCTGAGCAAGCACTGTATCGGCTGGTGTTTCCTCGATTTTAGACACTATGGCGGGGACCGGAGCTACCGGCAGGGTCTCGTGTGCGGGGAAAGATTCCGAGTAAGAATGGGAATGGATGGGAGCGCCGGATTCCAGGGACGGTTCTACCGCCAGCGTGGAGGTGAGAATGGGAGCGGATGTCTCCGGCATCAAAGTTACAGATTCGGGTGCAAATTCTGGCACAGCAGTTTCCAGAATCCTTTCTTGATCCGCTGGCTGCTGCGTATGAGAATGTTTTGCAGCAATTTGCTTGGTTTCTCTTGCAGCACGTTCCAGACGGTCACCGCGTTCGCGTTGTCTCCCCCCACGACGGCGCCGGCGCGAGCTCTCTTCTTGCTGAGGAAGTCCCTCGGCTCCCGGTTGTTCTTCTATTTCTATAGCTGGTAACTTGGCTTCAGCTTTGATTTTTTCTTCCCGGGGCGGGCGCGGCTGCTTCTTTTGAGCAGTTCGTTCACTCTGAAGCTTCGGCTCGTTCCGCCTTTCTGGGCGCTTGGCGGCAGCTTCAGCCGCCGGGATCTGCACACCGCTTGTTTCAACGCTCCGTTCGGTGCGGTCAAGCCGTTCACGCCGGGGGCGCGCTCGCTCGGGCCGGGCAGCGAGAGTGGGAGGCTGCTCCCTTACTTTTTCCTCACCCCCCATTTGCTTGAACCAGCCGAATATTTTATCCAGAAACGATGGCGGCACGACTTGTTGAGGCGGCTTTTGCTCGCGTATCGGAGCAGGCTGCGAGGGTGTGATCCCTCGCACGGCTGCTTGCTGGCGCACGGGTTTGGTTTCTGGCCCTGCTGCCGGAAGGACAGCTTCTTGTGCGGGTTTTTCCACCTTCTGATAACTGGCCTGAACCTCCCCCAGTTTTATGTCGTCATGGCGCAAGCGATTGATGCTGTAGTTTGGGGTTTCAAAATAAACATTGGGAATCAGTACCACGTTGACCTTCAGCCGTGCTTCGATGGCGTGTATTTCGGCACGTTTTTCATTCAATAAGTATGTTGC
>DATJHX010000018.1:0-5061 GCA_035493655.1 Nitrosospira sp. | reverse complement strand
CAGTTGAAGCAAGCGTTTATGCCGGTCTGTGCGTTGGCATCAGAGACTATATCGAAAAGAATGGCATATCGGGCGTATTGCTGGGGTTGTCAGGAGGGGTTGACTCCGCGCTCACAATGGCCATAGCGGTGGATGCGTTGGGCGCGGAAAGAGTCGAAGCAGTAATGATGCCATCACAATTTACTGCCGACATAAGCCTGTCCGATGCGCGGACCATGGCCAGGACGCTGGGAGTACGCTACAGCGAATTGCCTATTGGCGGGATTTTTGCGGAATTTAAAGATGACCTGGCCCGTGAATTCGCGGGATTGCCACAGCCCAGTGGCACGGACCTCACGGAGGAGAACTTGCAGGCTCGCATACGCGGCACGCTACTCATGGCGTTATCGAATAAATATGGCTCTATCCTGCTCACGACCGGCAACAAATCGGAGACTGCGGTAGGGTACTGTACCCTGTATGGAGACATGGCCGGAGGCTTTTCAATATTAAAGGATGTGAGCAAAACCATGGTTTATCGCCTCTGCCACTACCGCAACAATTTGTCCGAAGTTATTCCGCCACGTGTTATCAATCGCGCACCCTCTGCTGAATTGCGCCCCGATCAGACAGATCAGGACAGCCTTCCTCCCTATGACATACTCGATGCCATTATCGAAGCTTACGTGGAGCATGATTTATCGCTTCAGGAAATTTTGAGCAAGAACTATCCCGAAGCTGACGTGCGAAGAGTAGTACAGTTGATCCGTCAGAACGAATATAAACGCCGCCAGTCGCCACCGGGCATCCGTATAACTCAACGCGGGTTCGGCAAGGATTGGCGTTATCCTGTTACAGCAAAATATCGGGACGAGTTTTAGGGAGCTCTGAACAAATCCGCCGCTGAGCGCGTTGCTGGTAAAATTGGGATGATTGCAAGGCGCATGACGCCAGAACACTCCAGCTTCAGTATTTCGTATCCGGCCGGTACCCGTGATCATCCGCTTTAATGCAAAATAATTTAACCGCAGGAAAACCATGAAAAAAATCGAGGCGATCATTAAACCATTCAAGCTCGACGAGGTATGCGAGGCCCTCAATGAAATCGGTATCGCTGGCTTGACCATTACAGAAGTAAAAGGCTTCGGCAGGCAGAAAGGCCACACCGAACTCTATCGCGGCGCGGAATACGTAGTGGACTTTCTGCCTAAAATAAAGATTGAAATCGTGGCGGAGGAAAAGCTGGTGGACAACATCGTTGACATCATTGTAAACACTGCCCGTACAGGCAAGATCGGCGATGGCAAGATCTTCGTTACCGCTATAGAACAGGTGGTGCGCATACGTACCGGCGAGACGGATGAGGCAGCGATTTAATCTGGATGTTTCATGGAGCCACCTTATCGACAACGTACTACGGCTTGTTCCTATGGCTCGTTTCGACCCTCGTTGGGTTTGGGCTTGGACCAGCAAATATTTATCGGTGTAACTTCTTTGGTAGGTCCCTTGTACGAATCAATTTGCGGTTTCAAACTCACCCTGAGCTGAGCGACTGCCCGGCAGGTCGAACTTTGTTCTGGCAGAGTTATCTTATCGACATGAAATTGCGCCACGCGCTGGCTGTTCTGCCGCTTCTGCTTGTATCACCTGTTTTCGCTGATGAGCTACCCGACCTGGGAGATGTGTCCCAGGCGACGCTTTCACTTCGCCAGGAAAAAGAACTCGGCTTGCAGATCATGTCCGAGATCCGCGCCGATCCTGCCTATCTGGACGATGTGGAGATCGCGGGCTATCTCACCACTCTCGGGAACAAGCTGATTCTCGGCTCCCGGGAAGCCCGCCCCGAGCAGGAATTCGAATTCTTTACTGTACAGGATCCCGCCATCAACGCCTTCGCCCTACCGGGCGGCTTCATGGGGTTTAACACTGGCCTGATTTTGGCAGCGCAAAGTGAATCAGAGCTTGCGGGCGTGATGGCACATGAAATTGCACATGTTACCCAGAAGCATCTGGCGCGCATGATCGCCGGGCAGAAATACAGCATGCTCACGTCTTTGGCCGCGATGGCCCTTGCAGTTCTCGCTTCGCGCGCGAATCCGCAAGCGGCGGAGGCTGTTCTGGTGGGCTCGCAGGCCCGGCAGATCCAATCGCAACTCGACTTTACACGCGACCATGAAAAAGAGGCAGACCGTATTGGGATGAATATTCTGGTCAGCGCAGGCTTCGATCCGCATGGAATGGCCGCGTTTTTCGAACACTTGCAGAAGGCCGGACGCTTCCAGGAAAATGGCGCGCCCTCCTACCTTCGCACTCACCCCATTACTTATGAACGTATTGCGGATGTCGAGAACCGCATACAGATTACGCCTTATCGCCAGGTCACGGACAGTCTGGATTTTCAGTTGGTACGTGCGAAAGTCCGGGCCTACCTTGAAAAACCAGGGGATGCGGTAAAGTACTTCGAATCCGTTTTACGGGATAAACGTTATACCAGCGAGGCTGTAGAGCGTTACGGACTCGTCAATGCGTTACTGCAAGACAAAAAATACCTGCGCGCCGACAAGGAATTGGCACGCCTTTACACAGCCCTGCAGTCGGACGGAGTAAACGGAGGGCTGGAGAATCACCGCCTAGGCTCGACTATTCGGATCGAGCGTAAAGCATCATCATCCAGCCCAATGATTGAAACGCTAGCCGCGCAGGTAAAATTTGAGGCGGGGCAAATCGAGGAAGCCTTCGATATTTACCAGGCTGCGCTGAAAATATACCCTCAGCACCGCGCACTCGTCTACGGCTACACAGATGCGCTGCTGCGAAGTCGCCATGTCGATACTGCATTAAAGTTTGTCAGCCAGCAACTACGATTCACCCCCAATGATGCGCGTCTTTACACACTGCAGGCGCAGAGTTATGAAGCGCTGGGAGACAATATGTCTCAGCACCGGGCTCAGGCGGAAGCCTACGCGCGACAGGGCGATTTTTCGGCGGCAGCCGAACAATTACAAATCGCGCTGAGAACGAACAGCGGTGATTTTTACCAGAACTCCAGCACTGAGGCGCGTCTGAAGGAATTGCGGGAGCTGGCGGCCAATAAGGCCAAGAAGAAGTAAAAAGCGCTGTCCTTTCTCTACCGTCGGTCTCGGCCGTCCGCCAGGGTTTGATCAATTTCAGCCCAATCGCAGCTTAGGGTTGTGTCTGGAAACAAGAAACAATGAAGATCGGATTCCACGATTGCAGAAGCAACTATCTGATTCCCTACCCTGGCTTGACTCAAAAAATTAGCTGAGGATGCTCCTCCCGCACTGAAGCAAGTCCGTTTTGGCTGGAGCAGTACACTACTGTTTGGCCCCACTTCAATATACCTCATGCCACTGGGCCAGCCGCCCGCACTCGGGTAACATTCTGCCTTTTGTCCGGGCGCCACGAGGCATTACGACAGTGCCTGTCCACTTACCTGCTGGTTACATATGACCTTTATTCCAACCCGGCGAATACTCGTTATCCTTGCTGTGCTGCTAATTGCCGGGACCAGCTTATGGTATTGGACAGTAAAATCCGAAGCGAGGCACGAGCGATACAAGACGCAGCCAATCGACCATGGCGATATCGTACAAAATATTTCGGCGAATGGTACGCTTAATCCTGTGGTTCTGGTTAATGTGGGAACTCAGGTATCCGGCACCGTGTACAAGCTCTTTGCTAATTTCAATGACCAGGTCAAGAAAGGACAGATACTGGTTGAGCTGGATCCATCACTGTTTGAAGCCCAACTGCGGCAGTCTGAAGCCAGCGTCCTGAATGCGCAAGTCGCGCTGAAGGTAGCGGAAAGCAAAATGATTCGTAATGTAGCGCTTAAAGAACAGGGTTTCATTTCCCCGGATGCGTTAGATATGATCACGCAACAGCTTGAAGCGGCTCGGGCCCAGCTTGCGGTGAGCAAGGCGCAGCTTGCGCGCGATCGGACCAGTTTCAATTACACCGTTATCCGCTCACCCATTTCCGGTGTTGTCATCGCGCGAAATGTAGACATCGGCCAGACTGTCGCTGCGAGCTTTCAGACCCCAACCCTGTTTCAGATAGCCAAGGATTTGCGCCAGATGCAGATCGATACCAGCGTAGCGGAGGCGGATATCGGTCACCTGCATCTCGGCCAGGCCGTAAGCTTCAGTGTGGATGCCTTCCAGGATCGTGAATTTACCGGAACTGTGGAACAGGTGCGCCTTAACCCCACCATTCAGCAGAATGTCGTTTCTTACAATGTAATCGTAGCGGTATCCAATGATGACGGCGTACTGTTGCCCGGCATGACTGCTAATGTACGCTTCACCGTCCATCAGAGAAAAGCGGTGCTGCGAATACCCAATGGGGCATTGCGCTATAAACCAACTGGAGAGGATCCAGATACTGCCCCGGCAGCGGCCAGACTTTCGGGAAAACACACGCTTTATCGGCTGAAGGAGGGCAAACCTGTATCCATCAACGTTAAAACAGGTATATCGGACAATAATTACACTGAAATTCTGGAAGGAGATATCAAGGAGGGCGACAAGGTGATCATTCGCGATCTCGGCGAGAAAGGAGAAAAGTCCGGCAACAAGCTCAGATTCAGAATGTTCTGATGAACTCACCTCGAGTTTCTGCTCAAGTTTCCGGTGAGCCCCTGCTACGTGTGGAGAACCTGTGCAAGATTTACAGCCTGGAAAGCGGCAACAAGCTAGGGGGAGGGGCCGTCAATAGTCAGGTGCTTTACGATGTAAACCTCGCGATCCCTCGTGGCGAGTTCGTGGCCATAATGGGGCACTCCGGTTCGGGCAAATCAACCCTTATGAATATACTCGGCTGCCTCGACACGCCTACCAGTGGCCGCTATTGGCTGGAGGGCCGTGATATTGCTTCCCTTTCTGACGATGAACTCGCGCACGTGCGCAACCGTAACATTGGCTTTGTATTCCAGGGATTCAATTTGCTGAAACGCATGACGGCTCTGGATAATGTAGCCACTCCACTGCTCTATGCCGGGATGAGCCGCTCGGAGAGCCGCAAGCGCGCGCAGGAACTCCTGAATCAGACCGGTTTGGGGAA
>DATJHX010000017.1:0-8321 GCA_035493655.1 Nitrosospira sp. | reverse complement strand
AGCTTTTCCGCCACCACAAATTCCGCGCAGTAGAATAACAGGCCAGGAACTGTGGTCAAAAGAAAAAATGGATACAGGTCGGGCTCGTTTATCCATGTTTTAGGTAGATAGTTATCACGCGCGCCGACTGTCACCAGCACTACTGTAATTGCCCCTATATAGAGCCGAATATAGTAATAGAGCAGCCAACCGCCAATTTCTTCTTTCGTGCGGCTCGCACAAACGTACCATATAACCAGTGTGAGCAGGACGCCAATCCCGCCCCATGCAAACGAGGTGTTCGGTGTATCGGTTGATGCGAAGGCGGGCAGCGATAATGCAAGCAAGCCAAAAGCCATCATACTAATCATGCTGTAAATTCTGTTTTTAACGAGGTATAGTTTATGGGGCACAGCAATCCAGCAATGTTGGGATTTCTGTAGCGGGTTGATTCTCAGCAGTCCATTTATTGAATTACGCCAAAATTAACACATCCTTTATTATTGATAAAATACGTTATCAATAATCTGGCCACGAGTCAGCTCAGAGAATTCCCGCTCAAATCACGATTTTCTACCGCCGCACCAAGATCGTCAAAGCTGTGTACTTTGCGCTCCCGCTATGTTCGAAACCGGGTGGGATATTCTGAAAACATGGCCGTTGTAGATGACGGCAACCTGTTCACTTCAGCCGATCAAGGTGACCAGAATCCTCGACGCTTTTGTCGAATTAAGGGAGGACGTCTCAGCAGAGGACCGGATTACAAACAAGCCCCGCGCTGCCCTGCTTGAAGGCGACAAGGTGAGCATTGTAACGCCTGCACCGGGATATGACATAATCAATAATCCAGAAAAGCCGGCTCCAGGGACATCGAAACGGGCCTCCCCTGCAGAAATGCCAGATCCGAGGTTAAAACAAGCGTTAAAGGGTCACATGCACGTCACATGCACCTGACACTCTTTTGATTATGATGGACTTACGAAGTAAAAAAGAATACCAAAGAAACCTATATTTCAAGCCTCTGTCGTCTCGGCGAGTCGACCATTTGTTCATCCGAGAAGTCGAACTCCCCGTGTAGGTTGAAATGCTTCCAGGTGGCAACCGAACCGTGGCCTATTGATCTGCCTCTAAAGTAAGCATGAATGGTTTCAACCACCTCGAATCCCCAAGTACTAAGCCATTGAAGAACCGAAACAATACTATGGCCCAGCCCGCCTGGCAGCGAACCAAGATCGTCTGCACGCTGGGTCCGGCAACCGACCGAGCAGGAGTCATCGAGCGGTTGATCGGTTCCGGAATGGATGTAGCGCGCGTGAACACATCGTATGGGGATGATGCGGAACATATGCGGCGCATTCAGGAGGTTCGCCGGGCAGCGCGAGAGTCGGGCCAGCCGGTAGCCATTCTCGTCGATCTGCCTGGACCAAAGTTTCGTTTAGGCGAACTACCGGGTGACTGCCGCAAGCTGGTCGAGGGAGAAACCGCCATTCTTGTGGATGAAGATGGTTATGCGAGGGTAGGAGACACGGAGGAGGGCGGTAATTATCTTCCGGTGCGTAACTCGGAGCTGCTCGACGCGCTTCGTGCTGCAGAGCACGTCTTTCTGGCAGATGGTTTGATCGAACTAAGTGTTGAAACTGTAGTGTCCGGTTACGCCCACTGCAAGGTCGTCATTGGCGGCACGGTACGTTCAGGTTCCGGAATCAATCTACCGGATTCGAATCTGGATGCGCTGGTTCCAACGGATGAGGACCGACGCCATCTCGCGTTTGCCTTAGCGCAAGAGGCGGAATGGATCGGGGTTTCCTTTGTGCAGTCGGCCGCCGATATCCTGCGTGTTCGCGCACTGTTGCCCCCTGGCGCGCAGCCGCTGCTGATGGCTAAAGTGGAAAAGCGCAAGGCGCTTGCCAATCTCGAGGAAATCATAGAGGCATCGGACGGGATAATGGTCGCCCGTGGCGACTTGGGCATAGAAACCAACCTGGCTGAGATTCCTCTTGTACAGAAGAGGATTATCGCGACCGCCAACGCTTATGCCCGGCCGGTTGTTACGGCCACGCAGATGCTCGAGTCGATGGTCGAGCACGAGCATCCCACACGCGCGGAAGTTACCGACGTGGCCAACGCAATAATCGACGGAACGGATGCGGTCATGCTGTCGGCCGAGACAGCGATTGGAAGATTTCCTGTCCAGGCTGTGGAAATGCTTGGCCGCGTCCTTGCAGCGACCGAAGCGGGCATCCAGGCAGGCATTAAAGTGGGTGCTGGGGCGGGCGAAGCAGGCGCTAGAACAGGCGCTAAAGCGAGTGCCGGGGCCGGCGTTGAAGCAAATTACGGACGAGCTACGCTAACTGGGCAATACACTGATGTGCCCGGCTCATCGAGCGATGTCGTGGGGTTTGCCGCATGCAAGCTCGCGGCACAGCTCGATGCTCGCGCCGTTATCGCTGCTGTGGGTACGATGTCGGAGGCGGCGCATCTCGCTCGCTTCCGGCCGCAGGTACCGCTTGTGATGATTACGAACTCGATGCGCCTATACCGGAGCCTGGCGCTGGTTCATGGAGTAGCGCCTCTTTTGCTTGCTCGCGGCAGTATTGAGCCGGAGGCGTCCGTTAACCAAGCACGGGAGTGGCTGCTCGCGCATGGATTGGCCCAGCCAGGGGATAGGGCAGTGCTGTTGTATGCTTCGGAAACCGGCAAGGGCGAGCCTGATTCGCTGCGGTCGATAGGTTTGTAGGGCGGACTCCTCCTGCCGATCACAGGCGGGCGGAGCCCGCCCTACTGCAAGGTTGGGATCGTCAGCCGGGACGATCCCGGGTCAAGAGGGGGATGTTGCGGTCTCAGGAAGAAAGCAGTACGCTCAGCGATTGCTGAGCCTGGCAGGATAAATATCGCCTGCCGTTGCCTACCATTTCCTGAAGCTGAGAATTTTGATTTGCCTGGAGCATTCCCATGAGCATCCGCAGCATCTTTCCTTTGGTTGTCCTGCCTGCTTTTGTCATGCTGTCCCTGGCATTGGGGGGATGTGCAACGCAGCGAGAGTCGTTTTTGGGCGCTTCATTCCCCAACATTTCCTATAACGATATAAGAAAGAGAGAAACACCGCTTCGGCTCAAGCTGGCCGTTGAATTTCAGCGAAATGGCGAGCACTTCCCGAAAGGCGACGTTCCCCTGAAGGATTATGCTAACAGCATAATCCGGAATACAGGGGTAATCACCCCGGTTGAAGAGCAGGAAGAAGGGGAGGTCAGGGTGGTGCTGAACAATATTGCAGATGGGAGTACAGTCGCTGCGGAGCAAGCCGGCGCGCGGCATCCTCTATGGATGACCGGAACGACTATTACCGACGCCTATGAGCTGTCCATGTTCATTACTATGCAGGGAAAGACAATCAGCCGCACCGGCATCAAACAGGCTGTGCATACGGCGCTTGGAAATGTCAGCGTACCCGACTATATACAAACCTTTCCTCATGATCAGGCTTTTGGAAAAGTGTTGGAGCAAATGATATTACGGGCATTGCAGGGAATGCAGCAGAGCGGGGAACTCGCGAAGCTGGATCCGTCCAGCCTCAGTCATTTCGGGAAGCAGATCAGTTACCCGTCAATATTGGATAAGAGGCAGGAGGCCGGGCAAGCGTTTGGTTTGAACCTGTAAAATGCCTTAGGTTGAAATCTGGATACCCGCTTTCGCGGGTATGACGAACTCATGAGGGGTGTTCCGGGCATGGCGAGCTCATGAGGCTATTCCGGGTATGGCGAGTTCATGATGAGGTGAGTCTCGGGGTATGACGAATCATGAGAAGATCAGTCTCGGATATGGAGAGCCGTGATGAGTGCCGGGTATGATGAGATCATGATGAAGAGAGCCTCGGATATGACAAGCTCATGATAAGGTGAGCCTGGCGCATCAGGGCTCATGGTAAAGTATATGAGCACGTCCGCTCCTTACTGGTCCGGCAGGAATCGGCGTTGCAGCGGTTCAGTCGCGGGTCCTTCGATCACTGTGCCGTCGGGGGCGAAGCGGCTTCCATGGCAGGGACAATCCCAGCTCGTTTCCACGCTGTTCCAGTGGACTTTGCACTTCATATGGGTGCAAACGGGCGAAACCGCGAACAAGGCTCCGGTAGGGTCTCTGTATGCGGCCAGTGTTTCTTTCTCGAACTCAATGATTGCGCCTTCGCCTGAAGCGAGTTGCGACAGTGGGATGGACTTCCGGTCGGTCACATAATCCTTGATAAAGGATTTCATTACCGTTACGTTTTCATCGATCATACCCTTGGCGCCCCTCAATGGCTGAAAGCGGCTCGCTTTCACGATAGGTGCAAAGGCATTGTCGCGGCCGGCGATCTGGTCCGCGATAAGTGATGCGGCGAGCGTCCCGTAAGTCAGGCCGTCGGTTTCAAAACCGGTAGCGATAAAGCAATCGCTCGGGTCTCGGCCTATATATGGCAAGCTATCGGCCGGACTATAATTCTGCGCGGACCACCGCAATTCGACGTCGCGTATGTCGAGATACGCTCGTGCCGCCGTTTCGAGCCGGTTGAAACTGATCTCCGTGTCTGCCTGCCCCGTTTTGTGCTCCTCGCCCACGCAAACGAGGAAGGTGGCGTCATCGGTGTCGACGGTGCGCACCGAGAGCCGGTCAACACCGTTGCCCCAGAAAATTCCAGAGGGGAAAGAGTTCCTCGCAATGCGAGTAGCAAGCCCGTACTCACGGTTTACTGTCATTTCCGCCTGCACGACGTGGAAGCCCTTGGGCGTATGCGTTGCAAATACGATTTCCCTGGCTGTTACCTTGCCGCTGGCGGTGCGCACGACGTGCTGGTCCGTATCCACCTCGAGAACTGCCGAGTTTTCGAAAATCCGGCACCCGCGGGCTGCCGCTTGGCGGGCAAGCCCGCGGACGTAAATTTGCGGATGAAATTGTGCCTGGTTATCCAGCACCAGCACCGGCCCATGTGGCGGCGGAAACGGGGGCGGAAGCGCGTTTTCAAGGCGCGCCATCAAGCCCGCCTTGAGCGAGCCCTGGTATTCTTTTTCTATAGTTTCCTGAGCCTGGTCAGAGGTCGCATAGCGGTATAACGGGCAGCGCCGGAAGCCGCAGGCAATATTGTATTCCTGAACACGTCGCTCAATCTGCTCCACAGCGGCGCGACGCGCGCTGGTTACCGCGTGGGCAGTGTCCTCGCCCCAGCGATCGATGATACGGCGAATGCCCCGGCTGATGGTTTCATATAGGTTTCCCGTCGAGTTGCCGGTACTGCCGAAGCCGAGATCGCGGGCCTCAAGCAGCACCGCCGAGGCGCCTTGCTCGGCCAGATTCAGCGCCAGAGTAACTCCGGTGATGCCGCCTCCCACAATCACCACGTCAGTCGTGATCTCTTCCTGCAACGTAGGAAAACCGGTTTCGGGTGCAGTTACGCGCCAGACAGAAATTGTATTCATGGTGTTCTGTTCCTTTTATTGTTCAGATCTTCTGAAGTGGTCGGAAAACGTTGCCGCCTTTGACACTAAGCCCACCGGCAGGGGTTTTTCCCCTCAGTCGTGCGGCGGATTACGCTGCCGCTAATTGGCCCTACGAACTACTGGAAAACATTGCCGCCTTTGATATCGGGC
Organism: Nitrosospira sp.; assembly: GCA_035493655.1. Taxonomy (GTDB): domain Bacteria; phylum Pseudomonadota; class Gammaproteobacteria; order Burkholderiales; family Nitrosomonadaceae; genus Nitrosospira. The sequence goes on along the minus strand of DATJHX010000017.1, from coordinate 2,724 downwards.
CTACGGTATTGCCTGCCCCGACAGTACCGAGGTTCTGACCGGTATTGTTGGGGGTCGGGCAGAATGAATCTGTACGATATGGCACACAAGGCATAGTGTGATGCAACCATTGTAGAGAAAGTATTTTTATGCGGCGGATTATGCTGCCGTTATCCCCCCTACGGTTCCTGTCGCTAATCCGCCTACCGGGAAATACTACGTTTCGTGACGCCCTCTCCCCCGCCCCTCTCCCATTGGGAGAGGGGAAGAAGGTGAGAATGTCTCAAAAACAGAAATGGAATAATCCAGGAAGAGCTCGATTTTTCTCTTCAGGTCGGCGGACATCGTAATTCGCTTCGAGCGCAGGTCTTGCGGGTCTGTGTGTTCGATGAGCAAACCGTGGTCGATCGCGATCTGAACGTATTTGACGGCGGTTCGCTGACTGATATTCGGCATGAGTTGATGCAGTGCGGATTTGTGGAAGATATGGTCGTGCTTCAACCACATCTTGGTGAATAGATCATAGTAGTTCAGATCGTGGAAGAGTTCGTCACCCAGAACGTCCATCCAGTATTGATCGGTAAGGTTGATCAGTTGAACGAACCGGCGACGCTCCATATTCGAGTGCCGCTGAGCTATGGTCAGGTCAGTCTTTATGTCTTTCGCGGGCATTTTCCGGGTCAATGTTGGCAGTCGGGGCAGGTATGGCGAGGAGAGAGGACATTGAATGCTTTATTACATGCAATTTTACATGTATAATTATTCTCCTTCGAGAATTGAATTTGCAAGAGTTGTTCATGCTGAACTTGTCCATATTGAACCACAACTACTGAATTGCCCACTACTGAGCTGTTTTCAAGGCAATCATGATTCATAAAGGTGCGCCAAAAAAGATGCAAGATACAATCAATAGAATGGAGAAGGCCTTGTTCCGGCATAAGGGGAGTCTGCGTCCAACCCTTTTAGCCCTGCTTTATTGCCAATCGGCTTATTTTGGCGGGGCGGCGCTTATTCTATCCCTGGATCCGGTTTTCATGCTTATTGGCATGCTCGCAATGGCGCATGGTATGGTAATAGCGGCTTATATGATCCATGATTGCGGGCACAATGCGGTGTTTAAGGCGCCAGGTCATAATGCCGCGCTGGGCAAGGCGTTAAACTGGCTTACCGGCGGATGTTATGGAACATATGAGGAATTGCGCGCCAACCACATGCGGCATCATGTGGATAACGCCGATGTCGTTATACTTGATTACAGGGGCTATCTTGTACGCCACCCGGCCCAACGCAAAATCGTGGAAGCGCTGGAGCGGCTATATGTGCCGGTTGTCGAGGTTCTCATGCACGGAGCGCTCATCCTCGCACCCTTTATTTTCAAGGACAGAAAGGAGCAGCGATGGCGGGTTATAGGAGTGGTTACGATCAGGTTCAGCCTGCTAGCGACGGTATTCCTCTATTCGCCACTGGCATACCTGTGCTACCTTCTGGCCTGCGGAATCTTCCTGACCGTCTTGCGTTTCATGGATGCGCTACAGCACAATTACGGCATTATCCTTGCGACCGATAATCGCACTGGCCGATTGGAGCACAAGGGTGACCGGGATTATGAGCAATCCCATACATTCAGTAACGTTATTTCGGTCAGATACCCACGGCTGAATCTCGTTACGCTCAACTTTGGTTATCATAATGCCCATCACACCAAGCCCACGGTGCCATGGCACGAACTTCCGAAGCTGCACAGGAATTTATTTGGAGGCAAGCCCGGGTTTGTCATCCCGTTCAAGAAACAATTATTGAGTTTTCATAAGGGGCGGGTGGCGCGCGTATTCGGCGATTCGGCCGAAACGGAGGGAGACCGGTTTGCTCAAAATCTTCACAGCGGCCGTGCGGTAGGCGTCAGCGGAGTTTCCTTTCTGACACCGCTGTAAAAGGGCAATAGAGTCAGTCTGTGCCTGCGCGAAGGATATTTCAGGAAAAGCCTCGTTTGGGACGCGTCTTAACATATGAGAGGAGAGGATTTGTATGAAACTTGAATCATTGGCATTGCATTACGGTTATACGTCCGATCCCACGACGCGAGCAGCGGCAGTACCTATTTATCAGACGACGTCCTATACCTTCGATAACACGCAGCACGGGGCTGACCTGTTCGATCTGAAGGTGCAGGGGAATATCTATACGCGCATCATGAATCCCACCAATACGGTACTCGAATCGCGGGTCGCGGAGATGGAAGGTGGGGTTGGCGCGCTCGCCGTCGCGTCGGGGATGGCGGCGATTACTTACGCCATCCAGTGCCTCGCCGAAACGGGCGAGAATATCGTGAGCACCAGCCAGCTTTATGGCGGCACCTACAATCTCTTCGCCCACACGTTTCCACGGCAGGGCATCGGAGCGCGCATGGTTTCTTTCGACGATTATGAGGGAATTGCTCGCAGTATCGACGATAAGACGCGCGCCATTTTTTGCGAATCGATCGGCAACCCGGCGGGAAATGTTGTCGATATCGAAAGGCTGGCCAGCATTGCCCATGAGCATGGGGTGCCGCTCATTGTCGACAGTACTGTTTCCACGCCTTATCTATGCCAACCATTCAAATTCGGCGCCGACATTGTGGTGCATTCGCTGACCAAGTACATGGGCGGCCACGGCACCACAATCGGGGGCATGATCGTCGATTCGGGGAATTTCGACTGGGTCAAACATAAGGAGCGTTTTCCTCTGTTGAATGAGCCCGATCCC
>DATJHX010000016.1:0-12232 GCA_035493655.1 Nitrosospira sp. | reverse complement strand
AGAATTCTACGGCGCGCTTCGGCCGCGCAAGACAATTTAAACGGGCTTGGTAGGGTGAAGGTGCGATCCAATCTCGAGGATCGAGCTTCGAGATTAATGGCGGGTCGCAAAGCAAGCATCAGGCTGGATCAGCCCAGCCCGATGCTCGAATATTTGAGTTCAACTAAGCGATGCGTACGTTCGGCATCAATACTGTTTTTCAGGCACGACAATAACTTTTTCAGTGCTGCTTCCGGGTGGCCCCGGCGGCCCTTGAGGTCCGGGCTCTCTTGAACCAAGCGAAATGCAACCGGCAAGACTGGCGAGCATCACTACCGCTGTGAACAGCTTCAAGGTTTTCATATATTTATTCCTCTTATAAGATATGGAAACAATTGCATTTTATTTTTATCTTAAAACTAACGCTGAGACTGTCTGTTAGCGCACATTTGAGGGTTATTGCTGCGCTGTTTGCCACTCGATATGAAATGAAATAGCTGCAAAACAAGCTCATCCACTTCACCTTTTTCGCCACCCGTTGCCAGTAGAGTATTATCTGTTGCTTAAGCAGGAATCCTGAACAGACGGGCGGGCGCGGCCTCTGCGGGCACCTACAACCGTACGGATTATTTCTACATAACATATCCCGCTACCACCTGAAAATAGATTTCCCGAGCATGCAAAAAGTTATCTTGTGGCTGATTGTCGCCATCTACTGTGCCGGGTGCGTATCGGTGGATGAGTGGCAGCGGGGGCTTGCCTATGCTCCATCCCGGGAAATCATGGCAGCGCCTGAATTGGAGCCGCTTGCGGTGGCAGACCAATGGATCGAGAGTCCAGCCGCGGGCGGCGTTGCAGCAGGTTTTTTACATGGCTGGTGGATTCCCAATTCATCAACCGATGCTCCCGTAGTTCTTTATCTGCACGGCAATGCTGGCAATATTTCCTCAAACCGAAATATAGGCATAATCCATGCCCTTCATCGGTCAGGGTTCGCCGTGTTGGCGATCGATTACAGAGGTTATGGCCGTAGCAGCCCGGCCCTCCCGGACGAGTCCGCGCTTTACGCGGATGCACAGGCGGCATGGAAGCGAATGCTGGTACTTGCGCCGCGTGCAAAAAAACGCTTGATCTATGGTCATTCTTTAGGCGGTGCGGTAGCCATCGATCTGGCGTTAACCGCGGCTCATCTCGATGGGCTTGTTGTCGAGGGAACGTACACTTCATTTTCCGAAGTCGTGCAGACCACGCGCTACGGATGGCTTCCTTTGTCGCTAATCCTTACCCAGAAATACACATCCGACGAGAAGATCAGGAATATTCGGGTTCCAAAACTTTTTATACACGGCTCTTCGGATAAGGTGATCCCAGTCGAGATGGGAAAGCGCCTTTATGAGCTGTCACTCGAACCGAAAACATTGTTTATCGTTCCGGAGGGTGGTCATCGTGATACACCGGTTAAAGCCGGTGATAAATGGATCAAAGCCATGCGTCGTGTGGGTGGACTGGCGGATCCGATAAATTCTCCAACAACTTTGGTTCCATGAATTCGTCATACCCGCGAAAGCGGGTATCGAGGTTTTCAAAGCAAAGCGCGTTGATGTTCAAAATCGATGGATTTCCGCTTTCGCGGAAATGACGGTTCGTCCACCTGGATTCTGTTATGGCCGTGATTGGCCGCTATCCACATAGCTAAATAAAATGCTTGAGTTCCGAACGTTGTTCGCGATAGGCTCAAGCAACGACCGAGCAGCTGCCCCTCTACCCTCTATATAGATCCTGCTCCGCTTGTCGTATCTACGATCCTCATTCCACAATATGGAAAAGATTTCCCGCAATGCCCCATGCCCTTGCGGCAGTGGCAAGAAGTACAAGCACTGCTGCCAGAAAAATGAGCAATCGCTGACGGCAAGCCCGCAAGCGGCGAATTCACCCACTCCGTCGATTTCCCAGTATCTTCAAGCGGGCATGGAACATCATCAGGCCGGGCACCTGCCCCAGGCAGAAGCTATCTATCAGCGCATACTCCAGATAGACCCAAACCATCCGGGTGCGCTGCATTTCCTGGGGCTTATTGCCAAGCAGGTTGGAAATGCCAAAGCGGCCATAGCGCTCATCGGTAAGTCTCTCGCTTTCAAACCGGACTATGCGGAGGCGCACAACAACCTGGGTAACGTGCTCAAGCAACAAGGCAGACTGGAAGAAGCGGTCACCAGCTATCGCAAGGCGCTCAAGCTCAAACCGGATTTTGCGGAAGCCTATGGCAACCTGGGCAATGCGCTCAAGGAGCAGGCGGATCATGGAGAACGTGGTAGGCTGGATGAAGCGGCCGCGTGTTACCGCAAGGCCCTTGCGCTCAAGCCTGATCTTGCCGAGATGCACAGCAACCTCGGCAATGCCCTCAGGGATCAAGGCAAGGGCCCTGAAGCCATAGCCAATTACCGCAAAGCGATTACGCTCATACCCGAGTTTGCAGAGGCGCACAACAACCTGGGAAACGTGCTGAATGAACAGGGCAAACTGGAAGAGGCCCTATCCAGCTTCGAGAAGGCGCTCACCTTCAGGCCGGACTTCACCGAAGCGCACAACAACCTTGGTAACGTGCTCAGAGAGCTTGGCAGGGCGGAAGACGCGATCGCGAGTTACCGCCGGGCACTTTCACTCAATCCGGATTACGTGCGGGCTTATTGCAATCTAGGGAACGTGCTGCGAGAACAAGGCAAAGTGGATGAGGCAATCATCAGCTATCAGCGTGCATTGCAAATCAGCGAGAGCGCGGAAATAAGAACCGGTTTCGCCCAATGCATCCGCAACCTCTACTTTACGTATGAAATCCTCGGTATTCGCCCACTTGTTGCCAGAGCCCTATGCGAGCCTTGGGTACGTCCTGCTGAGATCGCGAACCCGGCGGTATCCCTCATTAAACTGGATCCAGCCATCAAGCCGTACATAGACTGGGCGCAGGAGGCTTGTCCAACCGGATTACCCGGCCAGGACCTGTTTGGCAACGGCGGGCTCGGCGCGATTTACAAGGACACCCTACTCCGGTGTTTGCTTGAGAATACGCCCGTTTGCGATCTTGAACTCGAGCGGCTTCTAACCCTGACCAGGAGCGTCATGCTGCACGCCGCAATGTGCATTGGCGGCCCCAGCCATGCGGTAGTCGGCTCGGCCACGGTTTCCGATGATGGTATCGAGGCGCCGGGCGATGAAGCCTTGATTTTTTTCTGCGCACTGGCGCGCCAGTGCTTTATCAATGAATATATTTTTAGCTGTTCTACGGAAGAGCTCGATCAGGCACAGACGCTGAAAGATCGCTTGATCGCGGCGCTTGCGTCCGGGCAACCTATTCCCTCCGTGTGGCTGCCAGCGGTTGCAACTTATTTTCCTCTCATCTCACTGGCCGCCGGGGAAGCTCATCTAGACGCGCTGCTGGATCGTTCATGGCCCGATGCGGTGTCCGCCTTGCTCGTGCAGCAGGTTCATGAGCCGCTGGAGGAGCGGCGAAATCGTTTGCTGATCCCGAGTTTGACTTCCATTGTGGACGATACTTCCCTCATTGTTCAGAAGCAATATGAGGAAAATCCCTATCCTCGTTGGGTAAAGCTTCCGCGGTGCGGCAGCGGCGTTACCATCGATACCTATCTCCACAGCCAGTTTCCTCTTTCGGGGTTCAAGCCGATGGGCGCAGGTAACGGAAACAACAGCATCGACATCCTGATAGCCGGATGCGGAACCGGACAGCATGCAATCACCACCGCTCAGCGTTATCAAAACGCCAAAGTCCTCGGTATTGATTTAAGTTTAACCAGTCTCTGCTATGCAAAACGGAAGACCCGCAGCCTGGGATTGGGGAACATCAATTATGCGCAGGCAGACATCATGAGTCTCGATTCAGGCGGATCAGTGCATATGTTCGACCTCATCGAAGCGGTGGGCGTATTGCACCATCTACGAAACCCGTTGGCAGGATGGCGCAAGCTGCTTGCCTTGTTGCGCCCCGGCGGCTTCATGCGACTCGGGTTATACAGCGCGCGCGCCCGCCGTAATGAAACAGAAGCCCGACAGTTCATCGCCGAGCATGGATACAAGGCGAACCCCGAGGGTATCCGGCGCTGCCGTGAGGTTCTGGCAACCGGCGAGAATGCAGTGCGGTTCAGGCACGTTTTATCGGCAAGAGATTTTTATACGATGAGCGAATGCCGGGACCTGCTTTTCCATGTCCAGGAGCATTGCTTTACATTGCTCCAACTCAAAGACAATCTTCACGAACTGGATCTTGCATTCATCGGTTTCTTACTCGATACGGAAGTCATTAAACGATACGCAAAACAGTTTCCGCATGATGCGCCTCAAACCGACCTCGACAATTGGCACGCATTCGAGGCCGCCAACCCTGAAACTTTTACTGGAATGTATCAGTTCTGGGTCCAGAAACGCGGCTGAAGAGTTACCGATGGAGGGCGTATATCAAAATTCTGGCGAGGATGTGTTTATCAATCCCCTCAGCAACTTAAGGGTTATTCCTGAGGCGCTGGATGAGCTCCAGGAAAAATCCGTGCATAATTTCCGGGAATTTTTGCTTGACATTTCACAGTAATCCACATCCGTGACAGAAATGACCCAGGGACGCAAAGCTGCACCGCGCAAACCCGCATGAACTCTAGCTTTACGCATATCCCTATGATATTAAAAGGATATTTAGGCAGTTCAAAAAATAGCCAAAAGAGAAAATATTGTTACAAAAAGATGACTTACCGGCTGTGTTCATAGCTTATCAACAAACTTATCCACAGCAATTGTGGACAATAAAACTCCCGTCCAATAGAAACAATTTCCTGAAAAATAACCCCGAAAGTCCTCGAACAAATCGCGCGGTTTTGTCAAATTGCCGAGGTGCGGATTCCTCCGCAATCGGGAGAAGGCAAGGAAACGTCAAAGAAGAGTCTATACTGGAAGTCTACTCAACAAAAAAGTTAAAGCCTTTCCCTGCAACATATCGAGGAGTTGAACATGGATATCGAATGGAAGGTCGTTGATGGCAATCATCAGGAAGTATTTGTAGAAAGGCATGTCAGAGGCCTTTTGTGGATTACCAGCGCAGGTTTTTCCTTCTGGCACAGCTATCCCAATCCAGGAGTGGATGTCTCCCATGCAAAAACTGTTGAGGAAGCAAAGAAAGCTGTGGAGATTGCACTTCGTTCAGAGGAGTACGAAGATCCTGCCGCGATTAAAAAATAGCCCGGCAAGTTTTTCCGGATAGGATGGCGGAATGCAAGCCCTCAACCTCGCAGCAAATGCTGGGGATGGGGCCGAGAATGGCGCGGAGAATAACCAGGACCTATTAAAAGGCCTCTAGGGGAATATCAGATACTCAGCGGCGACTTTTGATCGTCTATTCGTTCCCCGAAATTCCCGGAGGGAAAAAGAGCCAGACGACCCAGCTTATCCGCGACTAACAGGCAGCTTTCAAGAAAACGGCTGGTTCTTGCCGATCCCGGGGAATTATCATTCATCCAATAAAAGAAAGCCGTGAGGTAAATTGCAGCAAGTCCCGAATCTTCCAACGCGCGGCGGACAGATATCGCCTCGCGTATTGCGGCTTCGCGCATTCGCTCGACAGTGCGGCTCACGCGTATCAATCCGGCAGCCTGCATTTGGATGTGCCCAGGCCCCAGTTTGCCATAGATCATCTGCCTGGTCGTCTTGCGATAAGGGTGAAAGGCGCCCAGCCACGTCATGATCAAACGGTGCAGGCGCTGGCGGGTCGTCAGATATGAAAAGTCCGATGCCTGCGCCATCTTGAGCATGATGTCATCCGCACGCTCGAACCAGGCATTGACGATGTCGTCCTTTTTTTGGAAATGCGCGCGCACTTCGTCCAATGTTACTCCCAGCGTGGCCGCAACGTCATGCAAGCGCACGGCTTCCCATGAGCTCCGCTCGCCGAGTTCGACCGCGGTTCCAACAATCTGATCGGTTATTGCCATATTTCCTCCGATGAGTGATGGATTCGAAAAAAAGAATATTCAACTCATTCGAAGCGCAAAGTGTAAGGCACATCGGGAGGGTTATCAACCCAAATTCGGCGGTTGCATAGGTGGAGTGGCGGTTTTTTGAGTGCAGGGCAAGGTGCAGTGACGAAGGCTGGCATTCCCAGCCCTCGAATACGAGACAACTGGCCGTTGACCCCGTGATCCTGGCGAGCGTAAAGTCCCAAATATATTCCACCGGCCATAATTTTTAATTCGAACTGCATAGATGGCATCCGCATGAAGCAGCGCGCCTCCTCTTTTATACGCGATGGTATAAAAAATTTTCATCCAGCGTATTTTGCAATGGTTATGGCCACCGGCATTGTATCCGTTGCCTTTAAAGCAATGGTTTTTCCGGACATCGCGGAGATCCTGTTTGTACTGAATTTGGTTTTTTACCCCATCTTATGCTTCATGCTGATTATAAGGATATTGCGTTTCGGGGAGAGTTTGCTCGCGGACCTTAGCATTCTGCGCCGGACATGGCCTTTTTTAACCTTTGTAGTAGGAACCAATACTGTAGGAATGCAACTTGTCATATTCCTTCAAGCAGGCGGCTTGGCAGGCGCGTTATGGCTTATGGCGCTGGTTGGCTGGCTCGTGTGCACCGGTTTTATTATTATCAATCTCGCCAATCTCGCCAATGCGCCGAAAAAATCCATAGGAGATTCCATAAATGGCGCGACGCTGCTGACAGTCGTGAGCATGGTATCGGTGTCATTGCTGGGAATCCACCTGCTGGATTCAATCGCCATAGACGCCCGTTACGGTTACTTCGCAATATGGGCTCTTTGGGCCACCGGCTTCATCCTGTATCTTTTCATTGCGCGATGGATCATCTACCGGTTGTTTTTTTGCCGCTTTCAAAGAAGTGATTGGGATGCGCCTTACTGGATCTGCATGGGCGCGCCAGCAATCATCACCCTCACCGGTTCCGAATTCGTCATGGATATGCCTGCTGTATCGCTTAGCGAAAGCATGCGCGCAATAACACTGTGGATCACTTTCTTTGCGTGGGTCATTGGTACATGCTGGATTCCTTATCTATTGGTTATGGATATCCTCAAATTGACGCATATCCCGGGTTCAGAGGGCCCGGCTCCGTTATGGATAAGAATTTTCCCATGGTCGAGGCTGGCATTTGGGGGGAAATATCATCTTTTTAATCCTCCTTCATGGAGCAGAGTCTTCCCCATGGGGATGTATACGGCCTGTATGCTTTCCTTGGCCAAGGTGACTGGTTATGGATTCCTTGAGAGCATTTCCCGCTACTGGGGCTGGTTCTCCCTGCTCATCTGGTCGCTTACGCTGATCGGCACGCTGCGCTCGCTAATACCACGATCTTGTCGTGTTGAAGATACACCGCAGCTTTAAAAATCTGTGAATGACGGTAGTCCAGCTTTTCTCTGCACGCATGTTGGAACACGATCGGAATCCAACTCAATAAGATTCTTTGACACACCTTCGACGACGCTGGCCACTACGCGTTGTATGCCTGCTACTACACCTTCAATGCCTCCGGCAATCGGCTCCGTAATCGCCGCATGGCAGGCAATGCTGCGACCATCGGTGGAACGGGTAATCGTCCAGCCAAATCCTGTCTGTACGCTGTCGCCAACTATTGCATCGAACTGGTTAAGCTCAATTGCAATCCGATAGCTGATTTGATCGGGTGTACGAATACCGCGCACATTGTTTACAGCTCCAATTTGACTGGCAATGCCGGAGGCGAAGGCATCCCGCAGTTCATAGTTGAATGGTGATGACCAGCGATCCTGTTCAAGGATGAAAAGCTGTGCTTGCGGCCCTGAACCTCCTGAACGTACAACTAACTGCGGACGAGCAAGCCGTTCCGGAACATTGACTGGCAACACATCAATAAAAATTGGAATAGATGAATCTCGCGCTGAGATCTTTGTCTCCGATGGCTCCGGTGGAACCGACAACGTATAAAACCGCGTTTCCGGAACGGACGCACAGCCAGTGACCAATAATGCTGTCATCACGCCAAATATGCTGTAAACCGTCATTGTTTATCCCCCCGCCTGCCGCGAATTACCGATTCAGGATGGCGTTCCAGATAATCCGTCAGAACTCTGAGTGAAACGGCAGCGCGCGTTAATTCCTGCAAAGTTTGACGCAAGTCCCCCATCAGGGGAGCATCGCCGGATAGAGTACGTTCCGCGGCATCCAGGGTTTCGCGCACATCTTTCATTGCCACGGTAATTTCGGGTGCTACATCATTATTCAGTTTCTCTGCCAGTTGGCCAGCGCTGTTCAGCGTCCCCTTAAGTATTTTTAGCGATTGCTGTAACTCGTCGCCAATTTGATCGAAGGGTACTTTGCTCAACTTGAGCGCTATCTCCGAAACCTGTGTTTGAATTTCCTCAGCGCTACTGGGAATAGTGGGCAGTTCCAATAATACGGGGGAAGTATCCATGTCGGCTTCATTTCTGGAAGCGGCTTTTTTTGCTGGAATGGCTTTAGGAAAAAAATCGAAGGCAATATAGAGTTGCCCGGTAAGGAGATTACTGGTTCGTAATTGTGCGGCCAAGCCGCGGTCGATCATGAACTGCAAACGCTGTTGCGCTGTGTACTTTGATTGCTTCCGATACTCGGTAAATCTCCGGCCCAGCCGCTCCGGATAAATTTGCACCAGTACCGGCATGCTGAATTCTTGCTGCTTCGGATCATATTCAATGCCGATTGATTTAACCTGCCCCAATACCAACCCCCGAAAATTGACTTCAGTGCCAGGTCTCAGACCCCGCAGAGATTGCCTGAAATTGAGCAATATTATTTCTGCTTCACCATCCGGCCCTCTTAACGCTTCAGCCTGGTTTTCCGCCAGGACAAAAGCGGTGTCCTCTTTGGCTGGGGGGCCGAGATTGTCATCAGGTGATTGAAACGACAAGCCGCCAAGCATAACAGTAGCAAGCGATTCGGTTTCGAGCCTGAAGCCATCGGCGCCAACCTGCATGTCAATGCCACTTGCATGCCAGAAGCGCGTGTTGATGCCGACAAATTTGTCATAGGGCGTATTGATAAATATACGTGTCGTAACGCCTTTGCCATCTTCATCCAGATCAAACGCGGTTACCTGCCCCACTTTGATCCGGCGGTAAAAAACGGGTGAACCGATGTCCAGCGAACCAATATCGGTTGAATGTAAAACATATTGTTTGCCGGAAACATCGCGAGTAATGATTGGCGGAACCTCCAATCCGGTAAATATGTCCTTTTTTTCCGTTTCAACACCAGCATCCGCCCCGATATAAGCCCCAAACAGCAATGTGCTAAGCCCTGACACACCGGAGCTACCAATACGTGGACGTACGACCCAGAAGCGGCTGTCGGCAGCAGTAAAACTTTTGGCCTCCCTCTTCAATTCCGCAGTTACCAGAACGAGGGAGCGGTCTTCGCTGAGCGTGATGGCCTGCACCGTACCAATCTCGACTTCTTTATACTTGATCTTGGTTTTGCCCGCCTCAAGCCCTTCGGCAGAATGGAATGTAATCGTGATTTGGGGACCATGTTGAACCCACGTCTTGACCGCAAGCGAAATTCCGATGACAGCAGCAAGTATCGGAATCAACCAGATCAATGACGGCATCCAGTCTCGCTCCTGCACCTTATCAGGCACAGGTATGGCTTCAGCGGGGTCGGTTGTTTTTTCTTCGTTCATACCGGTTTCGCGGATTCAGGTTCAGCAGCATCCCACGTCAAGCGGGGATCAAAACTGATGGAAGCAAGCATGGTCAGTACCACCACTGCGGCGAAAGCAACGATACCTGGCCCAGCGTATACCGTGGCGAAACCTTTGATCTGTACGAGGCCGGTCAGCAGCGTTACGACAAAAACGTCGAGCATCGACCAACGGCCAGTCACTTCAACGACGCGATAAAGCTTTGTTCGTTGCAAGAGGCTCCACCTACTGCGCCGCTGCACCGCGATCAATAAGAGAATCATGGCCGCCAGTTTGAACAGGGGCACCAGAAAGCTGGCGATAAAAACAATAAGCGCCAATATCCATGAACCGGAAACCCAGAAATATATGATGCCGCTCATGATGGTGTCCTGCTTCTCTTCAAATAGAGAGGTGGTAGTCATGACAGGCAACAGGTTTGCGGGAACATACATTATGCAGGCTGCAATCAGTAAAGCCCAGGTTCGGTTAACACTGTCAGGCTTGCGCGCATGCAGTCTCGCACCGCAACGCCCGCAATGGTCATGCGCTTTGACATCCTTCCACAATGTCGCGCAATGATGACACGAGACTATGCCCAGCCTCGCCGCTGTTCTTACCCGTGATCCGGTCACAGGTAATTCAGCCTCTATCGCCTCTATCGGCTGGCTGGTTGATTGAACGATTCCATTTGCCGGCATGTTTGTTTATTTTCCCTTTTCGGATATAGATTTCCGCCAGATATAGCGAGGATTGAATGAAAGCACTGCGGCAAACAGAAAAGTGAGAGCGCCTAATGCCCATAGCGCGGCTCCGGGAAGCACGGTTGCCATGCTCGTCATTTTGACAAAAGCAACAATGACGCCGAGCAGAAATATTTCCACCATTACCCATGGCCGCAAGGTTTGAATCATGCGGGCCAGCAAATTAACTATGATGGGGTATCCCGATCTTCCAGCCCGGCTTCCAGAGATATTCCGCGAGGTAAGCAGATAAATCAGAGCCAAAAGCTGAATCAATGGAAACAAAATTGTTGTAGCCAGCACCAGAAATGCTACCAGATGCATTCCTTCAGCATTCAAGGCAAGAACCGAACCCATCAGCGTGGCTTGATTGACAAGACCGTGGAGCTCCATTTCAATAATCGGGAAAGCATTGGCAATAATGTACATAAACAAACCGGCAATCGTTAGCGGTAAAACGCGTCTGCTGTGAGAACTCATGTCGCGTTCCAGTTCCGCCCCACAACAGCGGCAGAACGCAACTTCGTCGCGGCCCAGCGCTATCCTGCGGTAAACCGCATCGCATTCCTCACAAGCAATCAGGTCGGGCAGTTCCTGCATGGCCATTTTTTGAAGATCAGTTTTTAAGACTTTTTTATCGCACAATTTTGCAGTCGGCAGCCATGAAACCGCATTCCATTGGAGCTGGCTGATTCCACTACGATATCCCTGATAATCAGACTTGCCGGAGCAAAAAGGGACCGCCTTTATGCAGCCGAGGGAAGAGAGCTCTGACGTTATACGCCTGAGTAGGGACTCTACGCTGCTCTTGCCCCACTATTAGCATATGCTATGCTGAAACAAACCTCGCGCTGAACTGTCTTTTAAAACAAGGGGGACAATAGCAACAGGAAGATGAGATGGATAAAAAATTTCAAATCAATTTCTGGTACATCATTATCGCCATTCTCGGCATTTTGATGGTGCAAAACTTTTACAAGGAATATACAAAAGTCGAGCCCATTCCCTATAGCCGCTTTCATACGTTACTGGAGCAGGACAAGATCGCGGAGATCGCGATTACCGAAAATCACATTTATGGCACGCTCAGGGACAAGGGTTCTGATGGATTAAAAGATTTTGTTACCACCCGCGTCGAGCCGGAATTGGCTGACAAGCTGGACAAGCACAATGTGACTTATACCGGCGTGGTGCAGAGCACCTGGGTTCGCGACCTGCTGTCCTGGATTCTGCCAACTGCCCTCTTCATCGGTATTTGGCTGTTTATCATCCGGCGCATGAATCCTGGCGGCATGACAGGAGGCTTGATGTCGATCGGCAAGAGCCGGGCCAAGGTTTTCGTGGAGAAAGAGACTAAAGTCACTTTTGCGGATGTGGCCGGAGTTGATGAAGCCAAGGAAGAACTAATGGAGGTCGTCAATTTCCTGAAGGATCCCCAAGGGTATAGCCGTTTGGGCGGCCGGGCGCCCAAGGGGATCCTGCTGATCGGCCCGCCCGGTACCGGCAAGACGCTGCTCGCGCGCGCGGTGGCGGGGGAGGCGAGCGTCCCATTCTTTTCGATTTCCGGCTCTGAGTTCGTGGAGATGTTCGTCGGAGTCGGAGCCGCCAGGGTGCGTGATCTGTTCGAGCAAGCCCGGCAGATAGCCCCTGCGATCATTTTTATCGACGAACTGGATTCGCTTGGCCGAGCGCGCGGCGCGTACGCGCTGGGTGGACATGACGAAAAGGAGCAGACGCTGAACCAGCTCCTGGCTGAACTGGATGGTTTCGACCCAAAAACGGGAGTGGTG
>DATJHX010000015.1:0-5462 GCA_035493655.1 Nitrosospira sp. | reverse complement strand
AGGTGCTGCAACAGGCTGGCACGGCGATGCTGGCTCAGGCCAATGCGATGCCGCAAAGCGTACTGTCCCTGCTCAGGGGTTAAGCGAGAGTAGTCGAGAATAACAATAAGCGAAAGAACGGCCTTATCGGTTGAGATCGGTGAGGCCGGCGAACCCGGCCAGCGAGCCGGCTCATGAAGGGTCTGGAATAAATCCCGTATCCTTCCCTCGTTATCAAGATCCAGAGAGCCAGCGATGGGAATTGAACCGCTTGGAAATGCTCAGGCAGCCTTTATTGCCGTGAAGCCGCAGGAACCCGGCCTGGCACGAGCTCCGGAGAATAGTAACGGGAATGATAAGCATCGCCTCGACCTCATCCCGGCAATGGATGTGCAGATAATACAGAAAGCTGTGCAGGAGGTCGCTCGGCCAGGTGCTTCAACGCTGGAGTTTCACACTGACGCCGACACCGGCAGGGTCGTGGTGAAAATCACCGATACGGCAACAGGGGAGCTAGTGCGTCAAATCCCTATGGAAGAGATGCTTGCCTTGGCCAAATCGCTCGACCGCTTGCAGGGTTTGTTGCTGCAAACAAAAGCTTGAGCTCCCGGTTATAGGCCGGACCTGAATAAGTTAATCGATAACCGCAGAAAACGGAGAAGACCGAGATGGGTATCACTGCACCGGGCGCGGGATCGAACCTGGATGTGAATAGCATTGTGAGTCAATTGATGGCGGTCGAACGGCGGCCGCTCGATCTGTTGGCGCAACGTGAAGCGGGCTACCAGGCGAAGCTGTCAGCATTTGGGACGCTAAAGGGCGCATTATCCGCTTTCCAGTCGGTCATGCAGGGGCTGTCGGATCCAGCGAAATTCCAGGCCATGAAAGCGAGTGCAGCGGATGATTCAATACTGAACGCAACGGCAAACGGCAAGGGCAAGGCGGTGCCTGGCAGCTATTCCGTGGAAGTGCAGCAATTGGCGCAACAGCAGAAAGTACGTTCCGACGGCTTTGCCAGCCTCTCGAGCGCAGTCGGCAGTGGAACCCTGACTATTCAGTATGGAACTTATGACAGCGATAACAATACGTTCAGCCTGAATAGCGCAAAAGCTGCGCAGACGATCACGGTCGATCCATCCAGCAGCACGCTTGCGGGTGTGCGTGATGCCATCAACGCAGCCAACGCCGGCGTGAGCGCTACAATTATCAATGATGGCGCCAGCAACAGGCTCGTGTTGACTGCCAAAGATACGGGCGCCGCCAATAGCCTCAGGATTACCGTGAGCGATGATGATGGAACAAATATCGACTCCTCGGGTTTATCGCAACTCTCTTTCGATCCTACCGCTACTGCAGGCGTCGGCAGAAATTTGACTCAGGTACAGGCAGCACAGGATGCCAAGCTCCAGATTGACGGCATCGGCGTCAGCAAGCCTTCCAATACGATTACAGATGCGATCGAGGGGCTAACGCTCAATCTGCTCAAGACCAATACGGGAAGCCCAACCACGCTCGACGTGGCGCGCGACTCCGCGGGGGTCAAGACGTCGGTGGAAACATTCGTCAAGGCGTTCAACAGCATCAATCAAACACTGAAGGACCTCGGCGGATACAACTCGGCAACCAGGAAGGGCGGAATATTGCAGGGTGACCCAACTGCATTATCGATCCAGCGCGGGATTCGCTCAGCGCTCACGACTGCGGTAGGACAGATTGCGGGCGGATTTACTTCGTTATCCCAGATTGGGGTCGCTTTTCAAAAGGATGGCACCCTGGCGCTGGATTCCACCAAGCTGCAAGCCGCGATGGATTCTGGATTCGATCAGATTGGCGGGTTGTTCGCAATGCGCGGTACATCGAGTGATAGCCTTATATCGTACGACAGCGCCAGCGACAAAACCCTCGCCGGAAATTATGCGCTGGCGGTTACCCAGCTCGCGACCCGCGCCAGCCTTGCCGCAAGCCAGGCGGCGGGACTGACCATTGTTGCAGGCGTAAATGATCAATTAGACGTCAGTGTAGATGGGGTGGCGGCGAGCGTTACGCTTGCAGCGGGAACCTATGGCTCCGCCGATTCCCTGGCCGCCGAGGTGCAAAGCAAGCTGAATGGCGCTGCCGCCCTGACTACAGCGGGTGTCTCGGTTGTGGTTTCACAATCCGCGGGCGTGCTAAGTATTACCTCAACACAGTATGGCTCCAACTCCAGCGTTAGCCTCAACGGTGGCAATGGCGCGACCAACCTCATGGGCGCGGCCCCCGCCAGTACGGCAGGAGTGGACGTGGCCGGTAATATCAACGGTGTGGCGGCCATCGGATCAGGGCAAATACTTACGGCTGGGGCCGCCCAACCTGCGGAGGGTTTGCGTCTCGCCATCAACGGTGGACCGCTTGGTGCGCGCGGAACAGTCAATTTCTCGCGCGGCTATGCCGACCAGTTGAACAAGCTCGCTACAAATTTGCTGTCCACGGATGGCATCATTGCTGGTCGCGTGGATGGCATCAATACCAGTATCAAGGATATCGACCGCCGGCAGGACGATTTCAACCAGCGCTTGACCGCGGTTGAAGCCCGTTACCGCGCCCAGTTCAGCGCGCTGGATACAATGCTGAGCAGTTTGAATCAGACCAGCCAGTTTCTACAGCAGCAGTTGGCTACGTTGCCAAAAAATAATTCCTGAACCAGAAAAATCTCAAACACAGGATAAACCGGGAGAAATAATCGATGTATTCAAAATCAGGCTACGGTGTAAATGCCTATGCCAGTGTTGGCCTTGAGACCGGTGTCCTCGCGGCCACCCCGCACAAGCTCATCCTGATGCTGTTCCAGGGTGCTCACGTGGCCCTGTCTTCCGCACTGGTCCATATGAAAAACGGGGATATTACGGCCAAGGGGGAAGCCCTTTCCAAGGCCATTGCGATCATCAATTCTGGCCTCCAGGCCAGCCTTGATGTCGAAGCCGGGGGGGATCTGGGGCGGCAGTTAAACGCTCTCTACGAGTATATGGGGCGCCGTTTGCTTCAGGCCAACCTACATAACAACAGTGAATATATCGAGGAAGTTTCTCGCCTGCTCGGGCAGCTCAGTGATGCATGGGCTAAAATCGGCTCATCCGAGCCAGGGAATGGCGCAGGCTCGCCGGCTGGGTCCGTTCTTTCTGCAACGAATACCGTGCCTTTTACTGGCTCCGGGAAAGCGTGAGGCCTTTATGAACAGCCTGCAAATCATCTCAGCATTTCGCTCGATCTCCAATTTTACCGGAGACATGGTCGAGGCAGCCGAAGCTGGAGAATGGGAAAAATTGACTGAACTGGAGGGCCGTTGTGCCACTGTAGTAGCGCAGCTTAGGACGGCCCAGCCGTTCGCGCCTCTTACGGGAGAGATGCGGCGGCAGAAGATCGAGCTGATACACAAGATTATTGCTGATGACGCCAAAATACGCAGCTATACGGAACCATGGATGCAGCGAATCCAGACTATGCTCAGCAATGCGGGAATGAGCCGCAGAGTGCATCAGGCATATGGCCAGGAAGTATTTCGCTAGGCCTGTTAACACCTATTTCGCAGCTCGCGACGGCGATGGATTCCATCCAGCGCTAGGCACGAGCCGCACGGCAGAGCAGGCCTCTGCAAGCGGTGAGCAACGAAGGGCCATAGCCGGCTATGCTCTGCGCCTCGCGCCTTGACCGCGCATTTTTCACACAGCAACCCGGGTGCGAAATAAGTGTTAACAGGCCCTGGATAGGCGCGTCCTTCCGTTGCCAAAACCTCCGGCCGACTTAGACAGATCCTTCCTTGTCTACCACCATTCTTTATAAACGCGTGAAAAACTCCACATGGCCGTTTTCGAGACGCTGCTTCCAGTAGCTGCAATCGATCCCGGCGGCGCAATCGGGCAGCGTCACGTCGCCAATCTCCCGTTTCTGGCGAAACTCGAACCAGGCCAGCATCTGCGTGCAACCGTACAGGCGGCGCTTTCCAATGGCGAGTTCACAGTCATACTGCACCGGCCAATTGGTTCGGCATCGGATGGCGCTGCCTTTCACATGAAGCTTCCTGCGGGGGCCCGGCCTGGTGACGTACTCAACCTGATTTTGGTTGCACGCTTGCCCAGGCTGGAATTTGCCCTCGCTGCCGATACTCCCCTGAATGCTGAACCTCCTTCACCCCCATCGCGGCTGAGCGACACCGCCCGCTTTATTGATGACCTTTTGCGCCGCCCCATTTTTCCCGATAGCCCGGCACTTTCAAGAAATAATCCTCTACTCGAAAAGCCGCCGGAGAAAGGCCTTGAATTATCGCTGCGGCTCGCACAAGCGGTAGGGCGCAGCGGCCTATTCTATGAATCGCATCAGGCGCAGTGGATCGCTGGCGCAAGGTCATTTTCCGAATTATTGATGGAGCCGCAGGTACATCTTGCCAGATCGGAATTGCCAACATGGAATACGGGTATGAGCAAGGCGAATGTAAGAGCAATCGCAGGAGCGGGACCTGTTGTGGATGACGCGCCACCTGTTCTGGAACCTACCCATTCGGATGTGGATTCCGCTCACTTGCATTCGAGCCACGCTGGGCCCGCTCACCGCGATACAGTCGCGCTGGTGCGGCAGCAACTGGAAGTTCTGGAAACGCGCCATGTTACCTGGCAGGGTGAAGCATGGCCGGGTCAGGCCATCGCCTTGGAAATCTTTGAAGAAGATCACAGAACACCGAACGAGCGGGATGACGTGAATCAAGCCTATGCCATTCCCTGGAAGACTTGTCTGAGCCTGAACTTACCAAATCTGGGGCAGGTTATCGCAAATTTGCGGCTACATCAGGAGGGGCTGGAAGTCAGCTTTTCTGCGACCGATCATGCCGCTACGGCTGTTCTTCGGGCAGGGGCGGCAGCGCTTGCGCATGGCCTTGAGGGAGCCGGAATCAAATTGCTGGGCATGGGAGTGAACGTCCGTGAAGAACAGGACTGAGCCAAAGGGTGCTGCCGTGGCGCTGGCTTATGCTGAAGGGCAGGCCGCCCCGAGAGTAGTCGCCAAGGGCCGCGGGCTGATAGCTGAAGCCATCATCAGCCAGGCGCGGGCATACAACATTTATGTCCATGAATCGCCAGAGCTGGTCTCCCTGCTGATGCAAGTGGACATGGACCAGCATATTCCTCCAGAACTCTACCGGGCAGTGGCAGAGCTGCTTGCATGGCTGTACAGGATGGAAACCGGAGCCAAAGCTCGGCCTGGTCCTCCGGAATGAGCCTGTACCGCGACCGGAAGAGCTGAGCAGTATCTTCAACAGGAAGATACAGCCTGGAGAGGGGCGTCGTAAATCAGCAAGCCATCTCCTACTTGCCCGATTCCGCTTCGCGGGCCCCTCGGACAACGCTCCGAGCGTCCTCCACGCTCTGATTGCAAGGGTCTCATCAAACCGGCATGTTCATGATGTCCTGATACGCGGCGACAAGCTTATTGCGGACCTGCAACGTGTATTGGAATGA
>DATJHX010000014.1:0-2921 GCA_035493655.1 Nitrosospira sp. | reverse complement strand
GCACTGGAACTCCTGAAACAGACGGGTCTGGGAAAATTTGCGGCGTATCAGCCCAATCAGCTTTCAGGAGGACAGCAGCAGCGCGTCGCCATTAGCCGGGCTCTGGTAAATAAACCGCAGCTTATACTTGCGGATGAACCTACCGGTAATCTCGATACCCAAACCAGCCGCGACATTATGGCTGTTTTCCAGCAGCTCAACGAGGAGCAAGGCATTACGATCGTACTCGTCACCCATGAAGACGACATTGCCGCCTTTACCCAGCGCCTGGTTTGCTTGCAAGACGGCCGTGTCGTCCATGACGGCAGGGTGACAGGATGAATATCTTCGCGATCATTGGTGAAGCCCTGCGCGCGTTGCGGCTCAATCGCTTGCGCACCGGCTTGACCATGCTCGGCATGATTATCGGCGTAGCTGCGGTGGTGTTGATGCTCGCGGTGGGCCAAGGTGCGCAAACGACAGTGAACCAGGCGATCACTTCGATGGGCAGCAATCTCTTCTTCATCGTGCCCGGTGCAACCTCTTCGGGTGCGCTGCGTTCGGGAGCCGGCGCAGTGCAAACATTGACGATAGCCGATGCGCAAGCCATTGCCAATTTGCCATCGATCAAAGCGACCGCTCCGATCATAACGGGGACCGCGCAGTTGAACTACGGCGCCAATAACTGGAGTACCTCGGTCACGGGAGCTACTCCAGATTATTTCGCAGTGCGCGACTGGCCGGTGGAAAACGGCGCTCTATTCACTGAAGCGGACCTGCGTTCCAGTGCTCGCGTCGTGATCCTGGGACAGATCACGGCCAATAATCTGTTTGGGGAGGAAGATCCAGTAGGAAAAACCGTACGCATCAAGACCAGTCCGTTTTTGGTAGCAGGAGTCCTTGCCCCGAAGGGGCAGAGTTTGGATGGGCGCGACCAGGACGATGCGGTGTTTATTCCCCTCACTACAGGACAGCGTCAGATATTCGGCAACCAGTTTCCCGGAACGATACGTTTCATGATGGCGCAGGCACAGTCGGCCGAGGTCATGGAAGAAGCCGAGACCGAAATGAACCGATTGCTGCGCCAGCGCCATCGCATCGTCGAGGGCATGGAGAACGATTTCACGGTACGTAATCTGGCGGCGCTTGCCGCCGTGGCCACTGGCGCGGCCAAGGTCATGTCGCTTATGCTGGGAGCCATCGCTTCAGTATCGTTGCTGGTGGGCGGCATTGGCATCATGAATATCATGCTCGTATCGGTAACCGAGCGCACGCGCGAGATCGGCATTCGTATGGCCATCGGCGCCAACCGCCGGGCTATTCTCATGCAATTCCTGCTGGAGGCCCTGGTGATCTGTATCCTCGGTGGCTTTGTGGGGATCGCCCTTGGCATCGGCGGGGCCTGGGCGGTAAGCCGGGCAGCGGATATGGTGGTCGTCATCACTTTCGGCATGGTCGCGCTGGCATTCGCGTTTGCCTCGGCAGTAGGTATTTTTTTCGGGTTTTATCCGGCCAGGAAAGCTGCCGCACTGAAACCAGTCGAAGCGTTGCGGTATGAATGAAGACAGGAAAGGGCCTCGAGCTATTGCCTACTGAAAATCTCTATGGTATTCCAGACCTGATACGGATAACGGCAAATGAACGCTCCGGCAGCTTATAGAGGATTTAATAACGCTTCTGCATGGCAGAGGCTGATCCAGTGGACTACGATTAGTGTGACAGGGAAATAATAGCCGAGAAATAAATTCATCCCATTCTGGGTGCTCGAGTGTAAGCCGCCTGATTGTTCTCAAAAATGGATTTTCAAGATCAAGTTACACCGGTAACAATTCTTGGGGAGCTCGTTCGCCAGACCTCGGCTCAGCCCGACTATGCCCAATCCCTCTCTTCCTTTTCCCCTGCCTCTTTTTCCCATCTTCAACGTGACAGAGACCTCTTTCCGGCTTTTCGCAACAAGGCGGAGCGAGTACTCGCCTCGTTCGAAAAGTACAGGCCAATCACCTATAGCGTGCAGAGGCCAAAGGAGCCTAGCGCAGATATCATCATGAGGTATTCAAGCCCAACCCTATCACGAGGCAAAGAGCATTGCATCGGTATCGGGATCACGTCATTCGATGAATTTGAGAAGGATGATGATCTGGTATCGAAAGTCAAGGCGAGAATTCAGCGGGCGGGCAGGGATTATGGAGCGAAACTGGATCTCTACTATTTATTGCTGTGCACTGACGATAGAAAGCATGAAGGCAAGATAGGGGCTATCCGAGAGGGGTTGGCGACGGATGCTGCGGTCGCCGTTGTGGAACCGCGCGATGCCTGGTTCTTCTATGCGATGGAAGAAACCACGATTGATGGAGTGTTGGATCAGTTAATCTATCCCGATGATTACGTAAGGCAGCAAGCCAGGGAGCAGATAACGGGCATCGGCAAGAGAAAGCTTATCCTGTTGTTATCGTGCCTGGTCCATGCCATCGAAGAAATGAAGAACTTTTCGGTTGCCGATGAATTTGTGTTACACAATGATCACCTGCGAGACTTTGAAGCGAGTCATCCCGGCGATTATGTTCCGTTACTGGAAGACGTGACTGCCATGGAAGGCCAGTTCTTTTTTCGCGATGCTGACGTGGAAGGCTTACGAATCTATCAGGACAGTGTCTCCGCCGTTGTCGCCCTGTATTATGATGCGAAGGTTCGGTATGGGCATGAAGCCGATGCGGCCATACAGTACTTATTTACGCTGCTGGAAGGAAGCGCCTGAGGATCGGCTGGAGAGGCAAAGGATCATGGTCAATGAGCGTTGCGGTTGCTCTGCTCCAGCGTTACACCCACCCCCACCAATTCGGCGCTCAATGGCAGCGGAGTCGCATCGACCTCACCCAGGTACTCGTATATAACCAGCTCGCGGTCCGGGTTTGGATAATCAGCTCGCGTTTCAATCCGCCGCA
>DATJHX010000013.1:0-4436 GCA_035493655.1 Nitrosospira sp. | reverse complement strand
GTTGCCTTGCCGGCCTTAGCGGTTCAATTTACGAATTCGCTCGCTCGGCGTAATGATATCGGTCAGCCGGATGCCGAATTTTTCATTGACTACCACCACTTCGCCCTGGGCAATCAAGTAGCCATTGACCAGTACGTCCATGGGTTCTCCAGCCAGGCCATCGAGCTCGACAACAGATCCCTGTGCCAGTTGCAGCAAATTCTTGATAGCGATTTTGGTGCGCCCCAACTGCACGGTGAGCTGGACCGGAATATCCATGATCATGTCAATGTCATTCTGCGCTTCCGCCCTTTGTCCACTGTAAAATTGTTCGAATACCGGTGCCTGGGCTGGATCGGCTGTGGCCGATGCGGTGTCTTCCTGTCCGGCTACTCGGGCTGTATTGGCGTTTTTTGCGGGCACGGAGGCCTCCTCAGGTTTATTCGCAAAGGGTCGATTGGAAAGATTGCGGCGTTCGAGCGGATTCATTCGTTTATCGTGGAGCCCAGCATTTTTTCCATGCGCAAGGCATACTGGCCATTGGAAACGCCATAGCGGCATTCCATTACCGGCACGCCATCCACGCTGGCGGTGACAAATTCGGGGATATCCAGGGGAATGACATCTCCCACCTGCATTTTGAGTATCTGGTTGAGGGTTATCTGCACTTGAGCGAGATTAACCAGCAACGTTACCTCAGCCGATTGGACCTGCTTTGACAGCCTGCCAACCCATCGCTTGTCGACTTCGAGGGCCTCGCCCTGCACGCTGCTGGAAAGCAGATCGCGGATCGGCTCGAGAATGGAATAGGGAGTGCAGATATGCATTTCCCCAACCACCGAACCAAAGTTGACCTCGAAAGTCGTGACAACGACGACCTCATTCGGTGTCGCGACATTGGCAAACTGAATATTCGTCTCCGCCCGCACATATTCGAATTCAATCGGGTAGACCGGATGCCAGGACTTGCCATAGCTGTCGAATACAAGGTTAAGCAATCGCTGAATGATGCGCTGCTCTGTCTGGGTGAAATCTCGACGCTCTGCCTTTGGCTGCAGACGGCCGTCCCCGCCGAATAGATTATCCACAACCAGAAATACCAGGGTTGGATCGAATACGAACAGCGACGTACCGCGTAACGGCTTGACATGTACCAGGTTCAGATTGCTGGGCACCACGAGGTTGCGCACGAACTCGCTGAATTTGATTACCCGTACTGGCCCGGCCGTGACATTGGCGCTGCGGCGCATGAAATTGAACAGGCCCAGGCGCAGGAGGCGGGCAAAACGTTCGTTGATGATTTCAAGCGTAGGCATGCGCCCGCGCACGATGCGCTCCTGCGTCGCCAGGTTGTAAGGGCGAAAGCCTGCCGGCCGACCACTGCCTTGTTGTGAGATACCTTGCCCGGCCACTCCCTTAAGCAGGACATTTACCTCTTCCTGGGAAAGAAAGTCGTCCGCCATGGCGCTCACTGAATCACGAACGAAGTAAAGAGTACGCTCTCAACGGATTGACCCTTGCTTCCCTCGACGAATGGCTGATTTATTTCGCCCACCAGCTCGGCAGCAAGCTTCTTCTTACCTTCAACAGTGGCTATCTCGGACGAGGTTTTGCTTGTGAGCAGCAGCAAAATCCGGTTCCGTACTTCAGGCATACGGAGTTTAATCAACTCCACTGTGGCCTCATCTTCAACCTTAAGTGCCAAGTTGGTCTGGAGATGTTGATCGCTATGCTCGGGCTGGAGGTTGACAGTAAATGTTTCGAGGCTGACAAAAACAGGCGGCTTTGGTTTTGGGGCAGCGGGGTCGCCCTGGTTCCGGAAGTACCATGCGGCCCCTCCTCCTCCGGCGCCAAGCAACAGCACAGCCGAAACAATGGCCAACGCCCATTTCAATTTCGAAGATTTTTGCTCCACCTTACTTTCTTTTGAATCCTTGTCCTGTTTGATCGGTCTGCTCGCCATGATGTATCTCCGTAGCGGAAGATGCGTCATTATCAACGGCCGGGAGTACAGCCAATGCGGCAAACAAGCGGGGAAAGAGGCGTGTTATCCTGAAATTTGATGCAGGATGTTTCTACTGATCGCGGCCGTTTGCCTGTAGAGCACCCGGCAAACCGAGATCAGCATTTATTGCAGGCGAAATTACCGCTGGGCTTCTGAAACAGCTAGGCAAACGTATCTACCAGGCCGCGGATACTGATCCTGGCGATACCTGCGCCATCGCTGCCAATTGCATTCGCCTGCCCGCCGGAGCCAGCATGATGCGCGCCGGAATGATTACGCCGCTCAAATCCTTCCATCGAGGCGCCCTGGCCAGAGTTGTCGGAAGCGATGGTCGTGTTGCCCAAACTGATACCACTGTCCGCCATCATCTCTTTTAGCCTAGGCAACGCGGCTTCCAGTGCCTGGCGGACGTCGGCGTTATGCGATACAAACATCGCGCTGGCGTGATCGTTGTTAACGGTTAAAACAATCTGCAGCGGCCCTAGATCAGGAGGGTTGAGGCTTAGCTCCGCGACGTGCTGCTGCTGGGAACTCATCCAGACTATTTTTTGACCAAGCGCGCTATCCCAGCCGGTAAAACCGAGGCGCGGCTCAAGCGTTGACCAGGAATGATCAAGTGCGTTTGCAAGAGGTGCTGAGGCGGAGGCGAGGCTACGTTCGTTCGCAACAGCTAAAAGTCCTGTATTCACCTGAATGGCCGATGGATCTTGAGGGCCGGTATCCATTGGCATCCCCGCGGCTTTTGTAAGCTCGCCCGCAAAGGAAGAATCGATCGGGCCTGGCTCAAGGTGCATTGAACCATCCAGCCTGGCATCCACATGGAATTGATTAGCAATAGCGCCTTGAAGAGCAGCGGGTCGCGAGGTGCGGGATGCTTCATTCTGAACGCCAGCCATTGCCCTGGAGGACAGGCCAGCGGTTACATCGGTGGCCAGGGCAGCCGATACGTTGGCTGATATTCCGGCAAGTTGCGGCGCCCCTTTCTGAACAACCGTGGAATCCGGTCTTGCGCCGGTTGAAGCTGGGGCAATATTTCCCGGTAGCAGGCTGAGGGGCTGATTTATGAGAGTCGCATAAGCGGCTACGGCCCCTTCCTGCTCCGCCTGTGGGACATCAGTCAACGGATTGGCCGAGGTAGACTTCGCGCGGGAGACGTCCCCCGCCTCATCCGTCAAATGTTCATAACCCTGGATATCGCTGGCCCGGCCATCTGACCGGGGTCCCCCGTGCGCATGGGTTTGCACCGCGGCTGGAATCCGACCCATGACCTGTGCCGATTGCCCGGTAGTCAAAGCGGGTAGAATGTCTGCAAGACCCATGAGTTGCGGCGATGCTGAGTCTGCTGAAGCGGAACCGGATTTTTTCGCATCCTCCTGACTCGGCGCATCTTCGCGTCCATTGACCGAAGTGCCGGCGTCCTCGGCACTCTCGCTTGCCGTCATTCTTTTTGCATCCCCCTCTTGCGCCTCGGTATTTTTGTCTGCCGATTTAGCCCTGGACACATCGGACCCATCGGATTTATTGTTTAATTCCCGGGCCAAAAGTTTACCGAAGCCAGCAGGTTCAGAACCCTGCCGCATTCCGTCTGCATCCGCGCCCGACGTTGTTTTTTTTGCCGGATGACTCGAAGGGGAAAGAGTAGAAACGGATGGAGTAAACATGATCAATCTCTTTGGTTGAGGTTATGACTCTACATTTGCTCAGGATGAGCGCGTGGATCCCTGCGAGCAGCAGTATTGGCAACCAGCTCGTCAGTTTGCTTCTGCTCACACTTTGCCGCACGCATCAGTTGGTTTCGTACCTGACGCTGCGCCAGGGTGTCGTAGGATGTAAGCGTTTGCCTGGCCGCTTGCCAAGCCACCTGCCCTGCCGCAACCCGCTGCCGGACTGACACCAGGATTTCGCGCTGCTGGGCGATGGCGGCATTGAGCTTATCAAGAAATTCATGATAATTTCGCCAATCCGACGCAGTCAGTCCCCGCTGCATCGAAGCCTGAAAGCGCGCGCGATACTCGTCGTAATATTGAAGCAGCAGAACGAGCTTGCCTTCCATATCCATATTTTGGTTATTCAACGCACCCAGGCGCCTGGCTGCGTCGTCGGCTCGCGTTTTCGCCAGTTCGATCAAGGTTTCTAAAGCTGAAGGTTTCGTCATTTATCCCATTTACCTGGTGGCTCAGTTGGCGTGCGGCCCCAGCAAAATACCCAATCTTGCCGCGCTGTCGGCCTGGTCTGCGCGTTCAAACATGCTCTGCTGGAGAAATGCTTCCATCCGCGGGTATAGCGCGATCGCCCGGTCCAGCAAGGGATCGTTTCCGGGCGAGTAAGCTCCCACGCTGATCAGGTCACGCGAGCGCTGATAACGGGAATAGAAACGTTTGAAGTCCCGTATCTGCTCAAAATATTCCGCAGAAATGAGGCTGGTCATTGCGCGGCTGATTGACGCTTCGAT
>DATJHX010000012.1:0-3693 GCA_035493655.1 Nitrosospira sp. | reverse complement strand
CCCATTGACCAAATTCATCGCGGAAAGAAAATATCCGCTCTTTGGCCCGTGCTTTTTCCTCATCGCGACGGGCACCGCCAATGCAGGCATCGAAACGGAATTCCGCAATGGCATCCAGCAGGGTCACCGACTGAAATGCGTTGCGACTCTGGTTTTCCGAGCGCAACACGACCCTTCCCTGACGAATCGAATCTTCCATGCTGCGCACGATTAACCGCTCGCCGAGTTGCTGGGCCCGGCGGTCACGAAACTCGATCACCTCAGGAAAATTATGACCTGTGTCGATATGCATCAGGGGAAAGGGGAAATGTCCCGGGCGAAAAGCTTTTTCCGCCAGTCGCAGCAGGACGATGGAATCCTTCCCGCCGGAAAATAGCAGAGCCGGGTTGGCGCATTCGGCCGCCACCTCTCGCATGATATGGATTGCTTCGCTTTCCAGCGCATCGAGATGCCCCAATTGCCGCCCAGTGCGGCGCTTGATGACTATAGGCTCGCTTGCACTTTTCGACTCAGCCGTGGCCATTGCTTCGTTTGGGATCGTCGATTTACTCGTGGCCATCGCTTCATTCTTCATGACAAAACCCGAGACAGGAGTAGTAAGTTCTTCAATATTATTCAATATAATATCCATCGGTCCGCCCTGAGTTCTTACGAAACGGCAAGTTGCATGGAGAAATGTTAAACCGGGAACACTGTAAGGGGATGGCCATGTTTCGGCTTTTCTTCGCCTTGATCCTGACTTGAGAGAGCCAAATCTCTTACTGCCGGACTCTCTTCTACAGAAACAACGGATGCCGAGGCACGCCGCTTGCCCGGATGCAGACCACATTCCTTGATCTCCGGGTCTTCCCACCACCACCGGCCAGCGCGAATATCCTCGCCGGGCGTTATGGCGCGTGTGCAGGGCGCACAACCGATGCTTGCGTAGCCCTTGTCATGCAGCACATTATAGGGAACATCGAATTGCTTCAGATAATCCCATACGTCGGACAGGCTCCAGTCCAGCAGCGGGCTGAATTTTTGCAAACCGTGGTCGGCATCAAACTCTGATTGAGCCAGATCCTTCCTCGTCGGCGCTTGATCGCGGCGCAAACCTGTGATCCATGCGCGCTTGCCGCTCAGCGCGCGTTTTAGCGGCTCGACCTTGCGGATATAACAGCAACTCTTGCGTAATTCAACGCGGTCATAAAACGCATTTGGTCCGTTCTGGGCGACATATGCCTCCACAGCGGCGGGCTCGGGAAAATATATGGGCACGCGAATCCCATAATGATCCGCCACCTCCTGCATCAGACTGTAGGTTTCTTCCGGCAGACGCCCAGTATCCAGCGTAAACATCCTGATATCGGGATAATGCCGTGCGATAATATCCATCAGAACCATATCCTCGGCGCCGAAACTATTGGCAAAGGCGGCCGGAGCATAGTCTGCCTGCACCTTATCCAATACTTTTCGTACTTCAGCAATCTTATGATCTAGAGTCATATTGCCGGCTAAAGATGAATTCAAATTTATCAGACTGTTAAGGATGGCTGCGTGCGCTGCAACAGCGGAGATTGGGCTGAAGTTTTTAACGGCAGCGCACCAGCCAAATCCAGCTGACGGTCGAAATCAAGGCAGAATTCCGCAGCTTCCATGGTCCATGCATCCAGCTCGAAAAACCATTCAGTCAAGCCGGCATCATTCAATTCTTCGGCCGGAGACGCGAAATCCTGGGCGAATTTGGCCAATTGCCTGGACAAGCGCGGTTTGGTAGGCAAAACATGGCGCAACTCTTCCGACTGCTGCGCCAGATCATCGAATTTCTGACCGCCAAGCAGTTCAGATACACCTTGGCCGATCAAGCGAGCGATCTCCTCGGCGCATTTGAGGGAATCCTCAAATTTTCGCTGAAACTTGAGCGCATCCCGATAATTACGTTCATGGGCGGCTTCGAAAAAGCTCGAGCCGATCTTCACCTGGCTTACTCCGGCGCATTCTCCGCCCCCAAGTTGTAATACCTTAAAGTCCGCATCCTTGCCGTGATCACGCAATACCGATTCCAGCTCTTCCGGTTTGACTTCAGTCAAGTCCACCAACAGACCGGCAAGGTGATCTTTGCCTACACGCCGTATCCAGGACGAAAATGTTTCGTTCGTCTCACGACTGGAAGCGTAGTCTGTCTTTACGCGTTCCACCGCGGTCTCTATGCGCGCTGAAGGAACCGATGGACCTTTGATCGCCAACGCTCCGCCTGCCATGGCGTTACCGCCGAAATACATCTGATAATGGGGCACAAGCTTGCCATGCATGCGCTTGCCTTCCCCATAAATGCCGATATCGCCCGCCTCCGGCTGCGCGCAGCCATTGTGGCATCCCGAAACGCGGATCTTTAAATCATGCGGGCCACCGTTCAATTTGGGTCCGAGGATCGTGCTTGAGGTTATCCCCAACCGGCAAGTCGAGGTTCCAGGGCAGGCTACGACATTATCCCCGACCTTCGGTTCGCCCAGACCCAACGCAGCCAATTCTGCGCGCAAGAAATCAATTTTTGCCTCCGGCACATTTGGCAGAAACATGTTTTGATCCTGCGTAGTCCGCACTTCTTCGAATTCATGAGCCTCGGCAATCCGGGCGAGACCACGTAACTGCGCAACACTCAAATTGCCCATCGGCACACTGATCGGAAATACGAAGTACCCCGGCTGCTTTTGCGCGAACACATGCCGGGGCGCGCCCATGCCGGGAACTTCACTGTCCAGTCCAGCGCTCCAGTCACCCCTCGGATAATCCTGAGCTGCCAGTGCGGCCTGAGTACGAGCCAATTCTTCCCGATACTTCTCGATAAATCCGGCGGGCCCAAACTTGTCAACCAGGAACTTGATTCGCGATTTGGCGCGTTTTACTCGATCGGAGTAGCGATTGTGCAAGGAGATGACCGCCTCCATTACCAGCAGCAAATCCTTTTCTTCGATGAATTCTTCTACAACAATGGCTTCATGCGGCTTATGCCCAAGGCCACCCCCGGCCAAAACCTTAAAACCAAAGCGGTCGCCATTGTGTACCGCGACAATACCCATGTCGTGCATCATGCCCTGGGCACAATCGGATTCGCAGGCCGAAAAACTGATCTTGAACTTGCGCGGCATTTGCTGAGTCAGCGGATTACGCAAAAAGTGCTGAACCGCACCGTCCAGGTGCTTCGTGACGTCGACGTGCTGACGGGGACAGATGCCCGATAGCGGGCAGGCGGTCACGTTGCGTATCGTGTTTCCACACGCTTCGCGCGTCGTCAATCCGGCTGTGGCCAAATGCCGAAGTACTGCCGGCGTATGCTCCAGCGGCACGTAATGCATCTGGATATCCTGGCGTGTCGTGATATGCACGACATCGTGCCGCGCATATTTTTCCAGCATATCTGCGATGACATTTAGTTGGGGCGCGTTCAGGCGGCCACCGGGCAGCTTGATGCGTACCATGTTGACGCCTTCCTGCCGTTGGCCATAAATCCCCATTTGCAGGCGAGTGGCAGTGAAGCGATCCACGTCCATACGCAGGCTCTGATAATCCTGTAGCGCATGATCGAACGAATTGATTTCCTCATCATTAGCGAGGTAGTTCAGGTGACTCATCTGTATTCTCCGCAATTAAGGCCAATATCAGCCTGGACCCTCGGTAAAAGTCGAGATGAACTCGGTCTGTTTGCCGGTTCGG
>DATJHX010000011.1:0-18035 GCA_035493655.1 Nitrosospira sp. | reverse complement strand
CAATAGTGCGCCGGGCGTGGGCAGATTGCCGACGCTTGGATCATACGGAAAGTTGTTGGTATAGGAATAGTCCTCGCCAGGACGAGCGGCTACCGATGCCCACGCTGCCCAAAAGACGAAGGCGGTGAACTGCCGCAACTCCACAGGATCGGTGATGAGGCCAGCCTTCAGACCACCATTGCGTGCGGGATGGCGGAAATAATCGGTCCAGTAGTCGATCTGCTTCTTGTACGCAGCGGCTTGTGGCGCAGTCAAGTGCAGCGTTGCAGTGGCCGCGTCGTAACGATTGGTTTTGAGTGCCACTGCCGTTTCCGCGTGAACTGCCGCCCGTTGCAAATGTGTCAATGCAGCCCAATGCTCCCCGTATTGCTGTTGTGCGATGGACTCGGCGGTGTCTTCGCCCATGCGGTGCAGCGCCTCGGCCGAGTAATCCGGACCCAGGTAGGCACCATGCCCCCAGATGCTGCCATTAGCCATCAGACCGTACTTGAGAAATACAGTCTGGCCCTCGCTGATATCCTCGCCGCTGAGCACGGGGACGCCTTGCGCATCCGCCACTTGAGCCGGAACCGGCGGGGCATTGCGATAGGCGAGCATGGTAGTGGCGGACAGGCCCGAAAAGCCAATTGCCATCACGATCAATATGCTTCGGATCCACCATGGCGAAAGCGGGGCGTCTTTCTCGATCAATGGCTGGGCGGCACTCATGGTTTGCTCCTTGTCTATCGTTTTATCTATTACTTCCTTTAATTCCTGTCATTCATCAGTATCGCTCCCCAATATTTGGAACAGACTCTCAGCCGTTTGCCTTTTGCAATGCCGATTCTTTATGCATCGCGATGTGGTCAGTCTTGTCACTTTTGATCTCATACTGCGGCTCATCCAAGCTTGCGTGACGCGTGTATCCTTTGTATTCAAGGTCTTTGGTATGAACTTTAATAATCTTGCCACTGACATGCCCGGCTTCAGAGTTCCATGTCACGTGATCGCCGATTTTGAACTTATATGTCATGATTCGTCTCCAGCCACGGTTTGTGAGAACCAAGCATGGTGGCGGGTAATGGCACAATTATCTGTGCGGTACCGTATGTTTTGTCTGGTTTCCTCTACCGGGGGCCGGAGAAAAGCGGTTAGCCGCAGGGACTCTTGCGTGAACTGTGGAAACCTTTTAATATTTCATATATGAGCCACACTGAGAATTACCCATTCTGCTTCCTGCACCGCTTGCCTCTTCTGGCAAGACCGCTGCTGCGCCTCGCGCGCTAACGTCCATTCCCCCTCTTCCAGTTTTATTCCAACAGAATCTGTTTCTGGATTCTGTGCCGCAGTTCGAGTATCCTTTCTCAAACGGAGAAAAAACCTTGAAAGATCATCTGATTATTTTCGATACCACTCTGCGCGATGGCGAGCAGAGCCCGGGCGCTTCCATGACAAAGGAGGAAAAAATCCGTATTGCGCGGCAATTGGAGCGCATGCGCGTGGACGTCATTGAAGCCGGATTCCCCGCAGCCTCAAATGGCGACTTCGACGCGGTCAAGGCAGTGGCGGGCGCAATCAAGGAAAGTACCGTGTGCGGCCTTGCCCGCGCGATTGAAGCGGATATCCGGCGTGCCGGAGAGGCCCTGCAAGGCGCGAGGCTGCCGCGCATCCATACTTTTATCGCGACCTCGCCGATTCATATGGAAAAGAAGCTGCGCATGTCGCCCGACCAGGTAGTCGAGCAAGCGGTCAAGGCGGTGAAATGGGCACGCCAATATACGGACGACGTGGAGTTTTCGCCTGAGGACGCAGGCCGTTCGGATATTGCATTCCTTTGCCGGGTGCTTGAGGCTGTCATCGACGCCGGGGCTAAAACCCTGAACATTCCCGACACCGTTGGCTACACCATGCCCGAGCAATTCGGCAATCTGATCCGCATGCTGCGTGAGGGCATACCCAATTCGGATAAGGTGGTGTTTTCGGTACACTGCCATAATGACCTCGGCCTGGCGGTAGCAAATTCATTATCGGCAGTAGCCAATGGTGCGCGGCAGGTGGAATGCACCATCAATGGCCTGGGCGAGCGCGCGGGCAACGCTGCGTTGGAAGAAATCGTCATGGCGGTACGGACTCGCCAGGATTTTTTCAAATGCGATACACGCATCGATGCAACGCATATCGTACCGGCGAGCAAGCTAGTCTCAGGCATTACCGGCTTTCCGGTACAGCCGAATAAAGCCATTGTGGGTGCGAATGCATTCGCCCATGAATCAGGCATACATCAGGACGGGGTCCTAAAGCATCGTGAAACCTATGAGATCATGCGTGCGGAGGATGTCGGCTGGGGCGCGAATAAATTGCTGCTCGGCAAACACTCGGGCCGCAACGCTTTCCGCACTCGCCTCGCTGAGCTGGGTATCGAGCTCAGTTCGGAAGAAGCGCTCAATACCACTTTTATGCGCTTCAAGGAATTGGCGGACAAGAAACACGATGTTTTCGACGAGGATTTGCACGCGCTGGTTTCAGACGAAGCCATGATCCTGCAGGAGCATTACCGTCTTCTTTCGCTGATGGCCCACAGCGAAACCGGAGAAACGCCCTATGCTCAAGTGGTCATTTCGGAGGATGGCAGGGAATCGCGCGCGGAGTCGGAAGGAAGCGGTCCTGTGGACGCGGCCTTTCGTGCAATCGAGAAAATTCTGGCAAGTGGCGCGGAACTGCAGTTATTTTCGGTTAACGCCATCACCAGCGGTACCGACTCACAAGGCGAAGTCACCGTAAGGCTGCAGAAGTCGGGCCGCATCGTCAATGGTCATGGCGCGGATACCGATATTGTGGTGGCATCCGCCAAAGCTTATCTCAGCGCCATCAATAAATTGCATAGCAAACTGGAACGCGCTCACCCGCAAGTGTAAGAGGTCTCATTTCTTTCAATCGGTGACACAGCTCATGAAATATGCGCGATTTCTGGATTTCACCCACTATGTCCTGACCCGTTTTTTCCAGCATAACTGTACTCAGGTCGCTTCCAGCCTGACCTTCACCACGCTGCTTTCGCTGGTGCCCTTTATTGCCATCGCCTTGTCCATCGTGGCAGCGTTTCCCGCATTCGCCGAATATTCGAACCAGATAAAGAACTTTCTTCTCAATACCATGGTGCCGGATGCGGCAAACCGGGCCATCGGAGTGTACATGCAGCAATTCGCCGATAACGCTGTCCGACTCACGGCGATCGGCACGCTTTTTTTGGGCGTGACCGCGATCGCCCTGATGCTCACAATCGATAAAGCGCTGAACGCCATCTGGTACGTCCCCCGGTTGCGCCCGCTGCTCCACCGGGTATTGATCTATTGGGCGGCGCTGAGCATCGGACCGCTATTGATTGGAGCAAGCCTGTCCCTCACTTCCTGGCTGATAGGCATCTCGATGGGGTTGACACAGGATATTCCCGGCATCAACGTTATTCTGCTGCAACTGATACCGCTCGTGCTGACAAGTATTGCATTCTCCATCTTCTACCTCATTGTGCCCAACCGCCAAGTCTTGCCGGCTCACGCAATTATCGGCGGAGTGACCGCGGCGGTGGGGTTCGAGATAATGAAAAGAGTATTTGGTCTGTATATTTCCCACTTCCCCACTTATCAGGCGGTATATGGCGCGTTTGCCACTGTTCCTATTTTTTTACTCTGGGTCTATCTTTCCTGGCTGATGGTACTGCTGGGAGCAGTGATTGCGGCGTCGCTTTCGAGCTGGCGCTTCCGCGCCTGGCGGCGCGATCCCACGGCTCAGGGAAAGCAATTCTTCGATGCACTGCGCCTGCTGCAAGCACTGGGAGAAGCGTTACAGGAAGGGAAAGTGGAAACTTATAGCAGCTTGGAGAAACGGCTGGGGCTGGGGTTTGAAGAGATCGAGCCCATGCTGGAGCTTATGACTCAGGCAAATCTTGTCCGACAGGTAAAAACAGGCGGATGGGTTCAGATACTGGATCCTGACAAGGTCATGGTGTCCGATATTTACCGCCTGTTTACATTCCGTCCTGAAGTAGCGCGCGCAGCAGCTGCGGGTGATGCAAAGCTGGAGCGGATGCTTGATGGCATCATTGCCGCCCTGAACGAAAAAATGGATGTGCCGTTATCGCAGCTTTTCGCAGATGCGATTCCCCATCGCTCTACAGCACCTTCAACTGAGCCTGTTCAATAGGATGATACGATACTCCCTCGCTGTTTTATGCTGTCTGCTGCTGTTGATGCCCCTTGGCGCGCAGGCAAGGGGCTTTACGTTTACGGACACTGCCGGCAAAAAGCTTACACTGTCCGACTTCAGGGGTAAGTGGGTGCTGATAAACTTCTGGGCTACATGGTGCCCGCCTTGTTTAAAGGAAATCCCTGATCTCGTGTCGCTCTATGAAAGCCGGAAGGATGTCATGATAATCGGTATCGCCATGGATTACCGCGACCCGAAGACCGTGCTGAAGTATGTCAAGTCGATGTCCATCTCTTATCCCGTCGTATTGGGAGACAAAAAAATCGCTGCGCAAATCGGGCCGTTGTCGATGCTACCCACCACCTACGTATTCGATCCCGAAGGCAATCCGGCTGTCTATAAGGTTGGGTTGGTTTCCCGCGAAGACCTGGAGGAGTTCATGCGGGAAAACTCAAAAGGCTCTCCGAACCAGTTGCCGGGCAACACGCGACAACAAAGGAATAGGTAGTGAACACGTGATCCTGCTGGCCCGAGGCGGAATGCGCCCCCTGCGGAGCCTGTGCACAATCAAGCGCCTATTCTCGGTTTCAAAAAATCAATGATGTGTTGGGAAGGAAACGGAACGGCTTGGGATTGTTTATCTTGCCGCCCCTGATACTCGACGTTGCCATCCTTCAAGCCGCGCTCACCAATAACGATACGATGGGGAATACCGATGAGCTCCATATCCGTGAACATCACGCCAGGGCGTTCATCGCGATCATCAAGCAGAACATCGATGCCGGCGGCGGAAATCTCCGCGTATAATTTTTCCACTTCATTCCTCACCCTTTCACTTTTCCTTAGCCCGATGGGAACGATCGCAACCTGGAAGGGCGCCATTGGCGCGGCGAAAACAATGCCGCGCTCGTCGTGGTTCTGCTCGATGGCTGCCGCCACAATACGCGAGACGCCAATTCCATAGCACCCCATCTCCATAGGCCGCGTCTGGCCCGATTCATCCAGGTAAACTGCGTTCATCGCTTCGGAGTACTTGTTGTGTAACTGGAAAATATGGCCCACTTCTATCCCGCGGCAGATCTCGAGTTTTCCTTTTCCATCGGGCGAGGAGTCGCCGTTTACTACGTCGCGGAGATCGAAAACGTGGTCGGGCTCTTTTACATCCCGGTCAAAATTGACGTTGGCTAAATGATAATCCTCTTCGTTGGCGCCACAAACAAAGTTGCTCATCAGCACCACCGTACGATCCGCTACGAGAGGAAGCTGCAGGCCGACAGGCCCGATATACCCCGGAGGGCAACCGGTGCGCGCGCGTATTTCTTCCTCGTTTGCCAGCCTGAAACCGGACAGAAAAGAAATCTTGCGAACCTTGGTCTCATTCAGGTGATGATCGCCCCGTAACAGCAACAGATACATCTCGCCGTCGGCGACAACCGCAAGTGTTTTTACTGTCTGTTCGATGGGAAGTTTCAGGAATTCGACAACCTCTTCACAGGTTTTTTTGCCAGGAGTTTTTATTTTTTGCATCAGGCCATCCGGAGCGCCGCGGGTTTCCGCAGGCGGCAGCGATTCGGCCATTTCGATGTTGGCTGCATAATCCGAATCGGGACAGAAGGCGATAACGTCTTCACCCGAGTCCGCTAGAACGTGGAATTCCTGTGAGCTGCTGCCACCGATTGCCCCCGGGTCCGCGCTGACCGCGCGAAATCTCAACCCCAGCCGGGCGAAGATCCGGCAGTACACGTTGTGCATCGCGGCGTAGGTCTTGTCCAGGCTGACAATATCCGTATGGAACGAATAAGCGTCCTTCATGATGAATTCGCGCGCACGCATTACGCCGAAGCGAGGCCGGATCTCGTCGCGGAATTTGGTCTGTATCTGGTAAAAAGTGAGCGGTAACTGACGGTAACTCTTGATTTCGCGCCGCGCTATATCCGTGATGACCTCTTCATGAGTGGGGCCAAAGCAGAAATCACGCTGATGCCTATCCTTGATCTTCAGCATCTGCGGACCGAACACTTCCCATCGTCCGGTTTCCTGCCACAGTTCGGCAGGTTGCACCGCGGGCATCAACAGTTCCAGCGCGCCGCTGGCATCCATCTCCTCCCTTACGATATTTTCAACGTTTCGCAGCACCCTCAAACCCAGAGGCATCCACGTGTAAAGGCCGCTGCCCAAGCGTTTGATAAGGCCGGCGCGCAACATCAGCTTGTGGCTTATCAGCTCTGCTTCCGCCGGTGCTTCTTTAAGCGTGGAAATGAAATAGTTCGATACGCGCATTGGTTTCTCTCTCCGTTCCTTATTCGTTTCTTTTCGAACGGCAAATCTGGCGATTCTACCTGAAAAGCCCGCAAGCAAATTAGCAGGCGCATTGATTTTCACAGAGCCGGGGGGCAGGAAAAGCACACCGCACACACTTCCATTAATCGCTCTACGCCTTTCAATCTGGGATAAAATATGGAAAAATCTATCCATTCGGATTAAACGGGTGAATCGCATGATCGACCGTAACGGATATCGCTCAAATGTTGGTATTATTCTGCTGAATTCAAAAAACGAGGTGTTTTGGGGCAAACGGATCAAGCAGGACTCCTGGCAGTTCCCGCAGGGAGGCATAAAGGCGGGAGAAAGTCCGGAACAGGCAATGTATCGGGAACTGACTGAAGAGGTGGGCTTGCATCCCTGCCATGTCCAGATAATCGGCCGTACGCGGGACTGGCTGCGCTACGAAGTTCCCGATCAGTGGATAAAGCGGGACTGGCGGGGAAACTATAAAGGACAAAAGCAGATCTGGTACCTGTTGCGCCTGGTGGGGCGTGACTGCGATGTCTCCCTCCGTACGAGCGTGCGTCCCGAATTTGACGCCTGGCGCTGGAATCAGTATTGGGTGGAACTCGAGTCCGTGGTCGAATTCAAACGCCAGGTTTATCAGCAGGCCCTGACCGAACTGGCGCGCCTGATTAATCGCCCTCCCCTTCATCTGGATGGTAGCGCATATGAGCGAGCTGCGTACCGCAGCAGGGAACAAGGCTCTGCAACATCTCCAGCCTCCCCCGGCAGAGCCGATAAGGGAGTATAGAATCCTTCCCGAGAACAGCATGGGGTATCCGGGCTGCAAGGCTAATGGACGACATTTAATGCCTGCTCTCTTCATGATTCGCTTCGCGATCCTGTCGAGATCGTGCCAGTCAAGATCCTGCTCATCCATGTCACGCACATTCCACTCCTCTTCCCGTCTTGAATGAGATTCTGAAAATGCGCCAGATTCCTGATTCTGGTTCGCCTGAACAGATATTTTTTGAAGTTTCTGAATGTACATGCGCCTACAGAAGAGGTGCGACAAGAAGCCTGATAAAGATAAGGGGTATTGATCAGGGATACTGATAACGGATAATTTGCAGGCGTAATCGGCTGCGCCACCACAGCCGCGTTTTTAGGGAGACTACCCTGATATTGCGAACATTGATTGCATCGCTGCTGTCTATCGGAATTATTACAGCCCCACCGGCGATGTCTGCTGATGAACCCATCCAGCCCATCGAAGCGCACAAGCCGAAAAATCCAAAAATGGTTGAGCTGGGCGAAATGCTGTTTTTTGATCCGCGCCTTTCGAAATCCGGGTTCATCTCCTGCAATTCCTGTCACAACCTGAGCATGGGCGGATCGGATAACCTGCCAACATCGATTGGGCACAAGTGGCATCAGGGACCCATCAGTGCTCCAACAGTGTTGAACTCCAGCATGAATCTGGCACAGTTTTGGGACGGTCGCGCCAAAACTTTGAAGGATCAGGCCGGCGGCCCCATCGCGAATCCTGGTGAAATGGGGTTCAGCCACGCAGTGGCAGTGGACGTGCTGCGCTCCATTCCCCAGTATCGGGACCGTTTCAAACAGGTATTCAACTCGGATAAAATTGATATTGGCATGGTGACCGATGCAATTGCCGCCTTCGAGGAAACCCTGGTTACACCGGATTCCAGGTTCGACAAATGGCTCAAGGGCGACAAGAACGCAATCACCCAGACCGAGCTGGAAGGTTATAAGCTATTCAAGGAGAAGGGCTGCGTGAGCTGCCATAACGGTCCGGCTGTCGGCGGAGGCTCATATCAGAAGATGGGTGTACATGAGCCTTACAAAACCGCCAGCAAGGCAGAAGGCAGATTCTCGGTAACGGGCAAGGATGCCGATCGCTTCATGTTCAAGGTACCCACTTTGAGGAACGTGGAACTGACCTATCCTTATTTTCATGATGGCGCCGCGGCGACTCTGGAAGAGGCAGTGGATACCATGGGACGCTTGCAACTGGGCCACAAATTCAGCAAGGAAGATAACGCCAAAGTTGTCGCTTTCCTGAAAACCCTCACCGGAAAGCAACCGCATATTGTGCTACCCATTCTGCCGCCCTCCGCCAACGAAACTCCGAGACCTAAACCCTTTGAATAAAGGTGAGACGATAATTATTCCTTCAAGGGAGAAATTATCAATCAAATAATCGCTATTTTAAAATTCTAGCCCGTTTACCCAGGCTGACTCCAGCCTGGGTAAATTTCATCAACAGCCAGCCTTCGCAACGACGCTTCGAATAGCGAATGAAAGCTGTCTGTCAAAATGTGCAATAATGGCGCATGAATAGTTTCCATATATTATTGTCATCCATCCGTCTTAACCTGGCTCTGGCATGCCCGATCATTCGGTGAATTTACAGGCCTCAGACCTGCCTCTTTTTTCAGCAACCGACTTCCGTCTCATCTTGCACCCAAGAATATGGATTTACTCTTGAAAATCAAGTAGAGTTAATTCTTGAATAACTAAAATACGGAGTCATTCATGAGCGCTAAAGGGCAACTGTTACAAGACCCATTCCTGAACACGTTGCGAAAGGAACATATTCCCGTTTCCATTTATCTGGTAAACGGGATCAAGTTGCAAGGGCATATTGACTCGTTTGATCAGTATGTGGTGCTGCTTAAGAACAGCGTAACCCAGATGGTGTATAAGCACGCAATCTCCACGGTGGTACCTGCAAGGGCTGTCAACATTCCATTTGAGGCACCCGGCACACCTGATGCTTGACCGCTTCGCGGGGGACACACCCAGCGCCAAAATTGCCGTTGATTCAGCCGTTCTGGTCAGCCTCGATTTTAGCGACAAAGCGTACGCCGAAAATCTTGAAGAGCTGAGGCAGTTGGCCGCAAGCGACCAACTCGCAATTTCTGCGATCGTCAAAGGCAAACGCTCCCGGCCTGATCCAGCGACCTTTGTAGGCAGCGGCAAGGTCGATGAAATTACTGCCTCATTGGAACAAACTGGCGCATCGCTGGTAATTTTTAATCATGATCTTTCTCCTGCCCAGCAGCGTAATCTGGAGCAGCGCCTCGGACGCCAGGTAATCGATCGCACCAGCCTGATTCTGGACATTTTTGCCCAACGCGCGAAGAGCCACGAAGGCAAGCTGCAAGTAGAACTGGCTCAGCTTGAGCATCTCTCGACCCGCCTGGTGCGCGGCTGGACTCACCTGGAACGGCAAAAAGGGGGTATTGGCCTACGCGGTCCAGGGGAGACACAGTTGGAGACCGACCGGCGTCTGTTGGGAAAGCGGGTCAGGCTTCTTAAGGAAAAGCTCGAAAAACTGCAGCGCCAGCGCGATTTACAGCGCCGCTCCCGGCAGCGTGCAGACGTGATGTCGGTTTCCATTGTTGGCTACACCAACGCGGGCAAATCCACGCTCTTCAATGGCCTTACCCGAGCTCACACCTATGTTGCCGATCAATTGTTCGCCACGCTCGACGCCACAACCCGAAAAGTATTTTTGCCTGATCATGGTCAGCTCGTGATTTCCGACACGGTGGGCTTCATTCGCGACCTGCCGCACACGCTCGTCGCCGCGTTTCGCGCCACCCTGGAAGAAACCGTACAGGCCGATCTACTGCTCCATGTTGTCGATTCAAGCTGCCCGAACCGGGATGAGCAGATCAATGAAGTCAACAAGGTATTGAAGGAAATCGGAGCCGACTCCATTCCACAAATACTGGTGCTGAACAAGATAGATCAACTGGATTTATCCGTGGGGACGGCGGGTTATCGCCGTGATGAGTATGGTAGAATTGCGCAGGTCCGAGTGAGCGCAAAAACCAGCGAGGGGCTGGAGTTTATCAAATTGTCTCTGTCGGAGG
The DNA here is from genome assembly GCA_035493655.1 of Nitrosospira sp. Classification (GTDB taxonomy): domain Bacteria; phylum Pseudomonadota; class Gammaproteobacteria; order Burkholderiales; family Nitrosomonadaceae; genus Nitrosospira. The sequence continues at coordinate 7,680 of DATJHX010000011.1, read as the reverse complement.
CCGCCGAGCATCATTCCTTGCAGCGGCGCGGGGGCCAACCAGGAATTACAGATGCGGCTGCAAGCGGGCACGCGTAGCTTAAACGTCAACCATAACACGCGATAGGCCGAACTCAGGGATTAACTCAGGGATTTCCAGACCGCTGGGCAGTTGTAGCCGCATTAAACAAAAGATAGGAATCATCATGGGATTAAATGATCCTCAATGGGGGAGAAAAAAAGGTAATTCGGGTCCGCCTGATCTGGATCAACTATGGCGCAATTTCAACAAGAAACTCAACAGTCTATTCAAGCGTAAACGTGGCGGGGGTGGGCCAGGGGGCGAAGGACCCGGTGCGCCAACCCCGAGGCAATATGGTGGAGGTATCGGCGTGCTCGTCGCACTGCTCCTCGTTCTGTGGATAGCAAGCGGATTTTATATCGTAAATGAAGGCCAGCGAGGCATTGTGCTGCGTTTTGGAAAATATGTTGAAAGTACCCAGGCGGGCTTACGCTGGCATTTGCCATACCCGATCGAGGTTGTGGAAGCAGTTAATGTAAGCCAGGTACGCACCGTAGAAATCGGTTATCGGAACAATGTGAGAAGCAAAGTGCTGAAGGAATCGCTGATGCTGACCGATGATGAGAATATCATCGATATCCAGTTTGCCGTGCAATATATCCTCAAGAATCCGGAAGAATTTCTTTTTAACAATCGCGATCCCGAGAATGCGGTACTACAGGCGGCGGAAACCGCCATACGTGAGATCATCGGCAAGAGCAAGATGGACTTCGTGCTCTATGAGGGACGCGAACAGGTAGCTGCGAAGGCGACCCAACTCATGCAGGAGATTCTCGACCGTTACAAGATCGGTATCGCCATCAGCAAGGTGACTATGCAAAATGCGCAGCCTCCGGAGCAGGTCCAGGCCGCGTTCGACGATGCGGTCAAGGCGGGGCAGGATAGAGAGCGTCAAAAAAATGAAGGTCAGGCCTATGCAAATGATGTGATTCCGAAGGCCAAGGGTAATGCGGCACGACTGCTGGAGGAAGCGGAGGGATACAAGCAGCGCGTGATCGCCAGTTCCGAGGGCGAGGCAAGCCGGTTTAAACAGGTTCTTGTCGAATACAACAAAGCTCCCGGTGTTACACGCGATCGTCTTTACCTGGACATGATGCAGCAGATACTCTCAGGCACGACCAAGGTCTTTATCGACCAAAAAAGCGGTAACAATCTGTTGTATTTACCGCTCGAGAAACTCATACAGATGAGTGGATCTTCTTCACCCGCCACTTCGGCGCCCGAAGCCCCGGCCGCTCCGGTACAGGAAGCCGCACCCGATGCCGCAGCGCGTACCCGCGAGGCGTTTCGCGGACGTGAAAGGGAGACGCGATAAGTGAAAAATTATGCCTCCATACTGTTGGGTACGCTTGTCGCCCTGATACTTCTCGCCTATTCATCGCTTTATATCGTGGATCAGCGTCAGCAGGCCATATTGTTCCAGTTGGGCGAGGTGGTCGACGTCAAGACTTCCCCGGGACTGTATTTCAAGATTCCCCTGGCGCAAAACGTACGTTATTTTGAATCACGCATTTTGACCCTGGATACGGCCGAGCCGGAGCGCTTCATCACTTCGGAAAAAAAGAATGTGCTGGTGGATTTGTTCGTGAAATGGCGGATCGTGGATGTCAAGCAATATTATATCAGCGTGCGAGGGGACGAAATGCTGGCGCAGACGCGTCTATCCCAGACGGTGAATTCCAGCCTGCGCGATGAATTTGGCAATCGCACCGTGCATGATGTCGTTTCCGGCGAGCGTGACAAGATCATGGAAATCATGCGCCAGAAAGCCGATGCCGATGCGCGCAAGATTGGTGTGGAAGTCGTGGATGTCCGGCTGAAGAGAGTTGATTTGCCCCAGGAGGTGAGCGAATCAGTCTATCGCCGGATGGAAGCGGAACGCAAACGCGTAGCGAACGAGTTGCGTTCGACGGGTGCTGCGGAATCCGAAAAAATCCGGGCTGATGCTGATCGCCAGCGAGAAGTTATCCTCGCCGAGGCTTACCGGAAAGCCCAGGAGGTAAAAGGTGAAGGGGACGCAAAGGCCTCGGCAATTTACGCCAGCGCTTTTCAGCCTAGTCCCGAGTTTTACGCCTTTTATCGCAGCCTGGAAGCCTATAAGCAGAGTTTCAGGCACAAGAGCGATATGATGATCGTGGATCCCAGCTCCGAGTTTTTTAAATACTTGAAGAATTCGGGTCGAGCTGCAAAGTAGAACAAGAATTGAATTGAATCACAACCAATCACTCTGATCCGCCGATCTGCGGCGACGGCTGCCAATATTAACAATACGAGCCCATTCGTTGCCCTGATTCCCCATGTTACCCAATTCGATGCGCTCTCAGGGCGCGATAGTTCTTCGAGCATTTATTGAGGTTACGGTGGAATGTGGGACACACTAGCAATGGCATTTGCGCTGATGCTGGTGCTGGAAGGTCTCCTGCCGTTTCTGATGCCCAGCGCCTGGCGAGATGCCTTCCGTAAACTTACCGAAATCAGCGATACCCAAGTTCGTTTCATAGGCTTGACCTCTATGTTGGCCGGATTGCTGATTCTTTACCTTGTTAAATAGTCCTGCTCCAGACCGCCTCATCAGATGTAACCGAGCATAAGATGCGCCAGTGGATTCTTCCCGAATACGTTGAGGATATCCTCCCTGCGGAGGCATGGCGGACTGAGATGATGCGCCGGCGCGTCATGGATTTGCTCTGGGTGCATGGCTATGAGTTGGTAGGACCTCCATTGCTGGAATATGTCGAGTCCCTCCTTTCTGGTAGCGGCGGTGATACGAATTTGCGCATGTTTAAAGTTGTGGATCAGCTGAGCGGCCGCATGATGGGTTTGCGCGCGGACATGACGCCACAGGTTGCGCGCATTGACGCGCACCTCCTGAACCGCAAGGGTATTACCCGTCTATGTTATGCCGGTAGCGTATTGCATACCTTGCCATCAGGGTTAACCAGAACCCGGGAGCCTCTCCAGATTGGCGCCGAGCTTTACGGTCATTCCGGGCTGGAAAGCGACCTTGAAGTTCAGCGCCTGATGCTCAAATCGCTGGCAATAGCGGGAATAGCAGGAATTCATCTCGACCTCGGCCATGTAGCGGTGTTTCGGGGCCTGGTCAAAGGTGCAGGCATTCCTGCTGAGCTGGAGGCGGAGCTATTCGGCGTATTGCAGGCCAAGGATACCGATGCGTTGAGGGCCCTCTGCGCCGGACTGAGCAGGGAGGTGGATACTCATGCAAGGGAGGCGCTGTTGCTGCTGCCGGAGCTATACGGCGGCGTCGAGGTGATTGAAGAGGCGCGTCACTCTCTGCCGGATTATCCTGAGATCAGGACAGCATTGGATGAATTGGAAACCGTGGGAGATGAATTGGGACCCGTGGTTGATACCCTGGCATTCGATTTGGCTGATCTACGCGGTTATCACTACCACAGCGGCATGGTATTTGCTGCTTATGCCGGCAACAGTCCGAACGCAATAGCATTAGGCGGACGTTACGACGAGGTCGGCAAAGTATTTGGAAGAGCTCGCCCGGCGACCGGTTTCAGTATGGATTTGCGCGAGTTATCCGGCTTGGTGCAGCCGGATAACTATCCCAAGGGAATTCTGGCGCCTTATGTGAAGAGCGACAAAATGCTCCAGAAGCGGATTGATCAGCTTCGCAATGAGGGCGAAATAGTGGTGGTAGAGTTGCCGGGGCACGAACCCGATTGGGATATGTTCAACTGTGACAGGAAATTGGTATTTGAAGGCGGAGCTTGGGTAACCGCTAAAATTTAAAAAGAATTCAGCGGTGTTTGGGCTTGGGTATTGTGAAGTGCGTGTTTTCTTTATTTGTCGATGCGTATTAATTTGAAATTCAATAGACATGGCTAAAAACGTAGTGGTCATCGGCACTCAATGGGGCGATGAGGGTAAGGGCAAAATAGTGGATTGGCTCACAGACCATGCTCAGGGAGTGGTTCGCTTTCAGGGCGGCCATAATGCCGGACATACATTAGTCATTGGTGGTAAACAAACCGTGCTGCACCTGATCCCGTCGGGTATTTTGCGAGGCAACGTTGCCTGCTATATCGGAAACGGTGTGGTGATTTCCCCGCAAGCGCTGCTGGAGGAAGTGGATATGCTGGAGCGAGCAGGGGTGGACGTGCGAAACAGGCTGCGCATAAGCGAAGCCTGCCCGCTTATATTGCCGTGTCACAGTGCGCTCGATAATGCTCGGGAAACAGCCAGAGGCCTGGAGAAAATTGGGACGACGGGCCGAGGCATTGGCCCTGCCTATGAGGACAAGGTCGCACGGCGTGCGGTCCGTTTGCAGGATTTGTTCCACCGTGACCGTTTTGCCGCCAAGCTCGGGGAGATGCTGGATTACCATAACTTCGTGCTGAAAAATTATTTCCACGCTCCGACAGTGGATTTTCAGCAAACCATGGACGACACACTGTCCCTCGCAGATCGTGTGAAGCCCATGGTGGCGGATGTGCCGCGGCTGTTGTTCGAGGCCAACAGGGCCGGAGAGAGCCTGCTGTTCGAAGGCGCGCAGGGCGCCCTGCTCGATATCGACCACGGCACTTATCCTTTTGTTACCTCCAGCAACTGTATTGCCGGAGCAGCAACAACCGGAAGCGGAATCGGCCCCCAGATGCTGCATTATGTATTAGGCATCACCAAGGCCTATACCACAAGGGTGGGCGCCGGGCCCTTCCCGACGGAACTGGTTGATGACATTGGCAGGCACCTGGCCAAACGAGGTAATGAATTTGGATCAACGACCGGCCGCCCGCGGCGTTGCGGTTGGTTCGATGCTGCAGCGTTAAAACGGTCGATTCAGATAAATGGCGTGTCGGGGCTATGTGTGACAAAGCTCGACGTATTGGATGGGGTGGAGACCCTACGCCTGGGCGTAGGGTATAAATTGACTGGCAATGACAGACAGGACGAAATCCGCGAAATCCTGCCCGTGGGCGCGGATGAGCTCGCGCGCTGTGAGCCTGTATATGAGGAAATGCCCGGATGGGCAGGCAGCACGGTAGGAATCAAAACCTTTGCGAAGCTCCCGCATGCAGCCCGAAATTATCTGAAGCGCATCGAGCAGGTTTGCGAGGTGCCCATAGACATGATATCGACTGGGCCAGACCGCGAGGAAACCATTGTGCAGAGACATCCTTTCGAATGAGGCCCTGGTCGGCCCAGCCAATTATGATCGACTCAGCAAAATGTATGGGGCGCCGGGATGGATATCTATTCAGTCCGCATAGCTGATTGGCACGATCAGGGAGGGGCATTGCGTGCGGTACGCGAAGCGGTTTTCATCCGCGAGCAAGGTGTTCCTGTAGAGCTGGAATGGGATGAGTTTGATGCAGACTGCATTCACCTGATCGCTGTGGATGCAGCGGAGAATGCCATTGGTACGGCGCGTCTGCTGCAGCAGGGTGAAAATGGCGGCATCGGCCGTATGGCAGTGCTAAAGGAGTGGAGAGGAAAAGGCGTGGGTAGTACCCTTATGCGTCGCCTGCTGGAAGAAGCGATAAAATGGCAAATTCAGCAAGTGGTTTTGAACGCCCAAGCATACGCCACAGGATTTTATGCCAGGTTCGGCTTCACGGTGATGGGGAATCAGTTTTTGGAAGCCGGAATACCCCATGTAAAAATGGCTTTACGGCTGGCCGGCAGCCTAGCTGATCCGTTTAATAACGGAACTTCTGGAGGGGATTCAAATGGATCTTGATTTCCGTACTTCCTGATTAATTTATACTGGAAAGAGGAGAATGCAGTAAGCCTGTATCAGAACGGAAGCATAAAATCGAGAGACAACACGACCTGATCTTTATGCCCGCCAAAAGGCCGATAGACGGCACCGTGCAGTGCGTCCACGTTGTCATAGCGGACGTTTGGGCGGACATTGAACTGCTGCATGGGCTTCCAGTCGATCTTCAGAGTTTTCGCTGCTTTCCAGTTCATTCCCGCTGTAATCGCGTAATAATCGGCAGGCATACTGGTGCTATTGCCCAACTGGTTCCGGCCTAGCGCGTAACTGAATCCCTGGTTATTCGTTGCAGCGGACACCCGGCCAGGTGCGAAGACACGAAACCCGTCCCGGTCACGAAACCATTCCGTACGTACCCCCACCGATAGCTCAGGCATCAGGTCATAGTATAAGTGCATGTTAATGCCGTACCATTGGGCATTTTTGTTCTCTCCGTTCAACAATACCCCTCCGGCATAGCCATGGTCATGCTGGAAAACGAAATGCGTTTTCGGCGTTATTCTGTGCTTCAGCACAAGGCTGTACATACCCCAAGGCTCGCTGCTGCGCGTGGAGGTTTCACCATAGGTACCGCTGAGATTGGCGGAACTACCCATATCATCACTGGTCCAGGTAATGCCGGCTATTCCACCCCAGTTACCCAACTGTTTGTCGAAACCGCCATCCCAACCGCCAGTAGCGCTTCCGGTAGTGGCTGCACCGATAATCGACCAGTTTGCGTTGACCTTGTAGTTACCTAACACGCCGGTATGCGTAAAGGGCTCCCCATACTGCATCGTATATGCATGGGTATAAAAAAAGTTGTCGGGCGCGGGAACAGACTCGTAACCGATAGGCGTATAAAAATGGCCGGCCTTGACATTCAGGCCGTTACCCACGGGTACATAAGCCTCCGCATAAACCTGAGGGAATGCAATACCGTAATAGCGCGTGGAAGCACAACACACATCGAGATCCCAAGTACTTCTATTCAACGGGTTGCCCGTATTGACGTCAAACGAAGGCACCCCGTAGGCCTGGGTAAAAATGGCGTCCGAGCCGAACATGAAATCGACACGGGCTCCGAAATCCCAGGAGCTGCCCTCGGCCACCACAGCGCGTTGTATAAATATATTGAATTGGTTCAACTGCGCCCGGTTAGCCTGATCGGCGAACGTGACCGTGCCGTTGAACCCCCGAGTCTGGCCCGGATTGAACGTTGCCCCGCCGTTAACCCAACCGCCTACTCTTATCGAGTTTTCCTTAAGAAAATCTATCGCCGCATTCGCTTGAGCGATCATCGGGTAAGCAACCGTTATGAACAGGCTAATCGCAGAGGCAAACGCGATCTGGCTTCCGCGTCGGACGCATGGCATGGATGGGTCCCCTGGCAAAAACACTACAGCAAAAGTTGTTATTCTTGAGCGAAAACTAACATGAAGATTTTGTGAAGTCAACTCATTTATTTGCCTACCAAAACTGCAAGCGGGAGACGATCGCGCTCCGCAAAACTCCCATAGAGACCGGGAAATGCTGAGCGCATGAGCCACTCAATGTAAAGGCAGGCTGGCCGGCTTAAAGCAGAGACTCCGCATGAGTCTGCTCGTACTTATTTCGGAAACAATTCAGACTTCAATTTGAAATCTGCATTCGAACGCCTGAGTTCCGCATATGAAAATCCCCCACGCGGGCCGGCTCAGTAATTGTACGGGGGGCAAAGCAGGCAGTTTGCCTGTTTGATTAAACAGCCGTACTTTTGGTGAAAGGAAGGGTTTGGAAGAAATTATAATAAACGTATACTCAACAACCACCAGCTAAAGCTGGTGGGTTAGGGTTGCGGACTGAAAGTCCGGATACGCGTCGCCTGAACGACGCGTCCTAATCGGGTTCCA
>DATJHX010000010.1:0-4945 GCA_035493655.1 Nitrosospira sp. | reverse complement strand
GCCATTGACGATGGCGGAGGCGGCGTTCTTCCGTCGGATGAGACGATCGAGGAGGGAACCTATCAGCCTTTGTCCCGTCCCATCTTTATTTATGTCAACATGAAGGGAGCGGAAAAGCCTGAAGTGAAGGAATTCGTCACGTTCTATATGAAAAATGCGTCCATGCTGGTAAAAGGCGTACGATACTTCCCGCTGCCGCCCAGAGCTTATGCCGCCAATATGGAATTCTTCAAGACAAAACGGGTGGGAACAGTGTTCGACGGCTTTTTGCCGATTGGCCTCACCGTCGACGATCTGTTCAAGCGAGAAGCCCGCCTCTACGAAAATTGATGCAGGAATGCGCGTAGCGAAACTGGGGGGATAAATATCTGAAATCGCTGGTTTCTCTTGCATTTGCCAGCGCCTGGAACCGGCGAGCAACACTTGGCCTGATGGCCATCAGTATTGCGCTTTCGGTCATATTGCTGCTCGGAGTCGAACAATTACGTACGCAGGCACGAGAAAGTTTTTCACAATCCATATCAGGTACCGACCTAGTAGTGGGCGCACGTACCAGCCCGATACAGCTCATGCTGTATGCGGTCTTTCGCCTGGGCGATGCGACCCATAACATTCGCTGGTCAAGCTTTCAGGCAATGGCGCAACATCCGGCGGTGGCATGGTCAGTACCCATTTCGCTTGGAGATTCGCACCGTGGCTTTGCGGTGGTTGGAACCACTTCCGCTTACTTCGAGCACTTCCGTTACGCTGATGGGCGATCACTGAGCTTTGCAGCCGGTAATCCTTTCCTCGATATTTTTGATGCGGTGATCGGCGCGGATGTTGCCGAGCAATTAGGTTACCGCCTGGGTGACCGTATAGTTCTCAACCATGGGGCTAAGGATATCGGGGCGATGGAGCATGCGGATAAACCGTTCAAAGTGAGCGGCATTCTCAAAAGAACAGGTCTACCCGTGGATCGAAGCGTTCATGTAAGCCTGGAGGCTATCGAGGCAATTCATCTTGACTGGCAAGGCGGCGCACCGATGCCCGGCCTGGCCATCCCTGCTGAGTACGTACGTAAATTTGATCTCACCCCAAAGGAAATCACGGCCGTCCTCATTGGCCTGAAAAGCCGCGCAGGTGTTTTTCAGATGCAGCGATTCATCAATCAATATAAGGGAGAGCCCCTGCTCGCTGTGCTTCCGGGTGTGGCATTGGACGAACTGTGGTCTGTTGTCGGCATTGTCGAGAAGTCGCTTCTGGTTATTTCCGCACTGGTCGTTGCGGTAGGCCTCAGCGGTCTGGTTGCCGTTGTGCTGGCTGGCCTCGGCGAGCGCAGACGTGAACTGGCGATCCTGCGTTCGGTTGGCGCGGGGCCGCAGGTGGTTTTCATGCTGCTGGCGATCGAGGGGTTGACCATTGTTGTGGCGGGTTCCCTGCTCGGCCTGATAAGTTTGGTCGCGCTCAGTCACTTTGCCGCGCCTTTTCTGGAGACTCATCTCGGAATATCATTGGCGGCAGGGCTGATATCGACCGAAGCATTACGACTACTCTTGCTTGTCATGGCAACCGGTTTTCTGGTCAGCCTCATTCCGGGATATCGCGCCTATCGGATATCCCTCGCTGATGGGTTAACACCCCGACTATAAGGGTGTATAAATCATCTTTATGATGACTATCACGCACTTTAATTGCCGTAGCCTTTTCTTCTTGTTTCTTATCGGCTGGTTTGGCCTCCCGGCACATGCGTTTGCCGCGGCTGATTATAAGGTGGGTGACAAGCTGTCGACCTCAGCGTCCAGGGATAAAAATAAGCCGCGACCGGCAGAAAATAGCTCGACTGCTTTTAAAGAGAAAACCTGGGATGACCTGATGCCTAAAAGCTGGGACCCAATGGCTTCCTTGAAAGGACTGAAGCTGGACAACCTCAAGGACAGCGATCCGCGCGCTATCGAAGCTTTGGAAAAAATACGTGAGGCATGGAACAACGCTCCCGTGGAACCTGCTTTAAACGGCGAGCGCGTCCGTATTCCCGGATTCGTCATTCCTCTGGAGAAGGTGAGCAACAAAGTCAGCGAATTTTTGCTTGTGCCTTATTTCGGCGCGTGCATCCATACGCCCCCGCCGCCTCCCAATCAGATTATTCATGTAAAAGCATCTAAACCGGTTGCCAATATGCGCACAATGGATACCATGTGGGTCAGCGGGATCATACGGACCCAGGGGAGTGAGACTGGAATGGGTCAGGCGGGTTATCAGTTGAAAGCCGAACGGGTTGAGCCCTACCAATAATATTTATTTGTCCGGCGGGAAAATACCCTAAATTCGTCATTTTGGGCTTGACCTGGAATCCAGCCCAACAAACGATGGATGATATGCTCATGCAACTGAATACCGCTTTTGGCAGTATGACATTTAGTGCTTGTTTTACCGGATAATGAAAGAGCGTACAGTAAGCCTTAATAATGACAGATAACCATGAGCAAAAAAGACAATAAAAAGAAGGCGAACGACTGTACACCTGATACATCAAAAAAAGCTTACGAAGATACCCTTTACCAGCTTCAGATTGAGCTGGTCAAGCTGCAGCGGCACCTTATTAAGTGCGGCGACAAGATCCTGATCATCTTTGAAGGACGAGATGCGGCCGGGAAGGACGGCACGATCAAGCGCATCATTCAGCACCTGAGTCCCCGCGAAACCCGCGTGGTGGCGCTCGGTAAGCCCTCAGATCGGGATCGCAATTCCTGGTACTTCCAGCGCTACGTTCCGTATTTGCCCGCAGCTCAGGAACTCGTTCTATTCAATCGCAGTTGGTACAACCGCGCAGGCGTAGAGCGCGTAATGGGCTTTTGCACGGATGCCGAGTATGAAGAATTCATGGGCACGGTACTCCAGTTCGAGCATATGCTGATCCGTTCAGGAATCAAGCTCCTCAAGTATTACCTCGATATCAGTAAAGCCGAGCAGGCAAAGCGGCTGGACGACCGCAAGAAGGATCCCCTTGCGCAGTGGAAGCTCAGTGCACTTGACGAGTATGCGCTGAAGAAATGGGATCAATACAGTCTGGCCCGAGACCAGATGCTGACGCACACCCACAATCTCGTAACGCCGTGGTTGATCGTCCATGCCGATGACAAGCAACTGGCCCGGCTCAATGTCATCAAGGACATGCTCAGCCGCCTTGATTATACGAATAAGGACGAGCGCCTGATTTTGCCGGATCCCAATATCGTGACGCCATTCGAATCCGCCTTCATAGAGGAAGGCATTCTGGCGCCATAGCCGGGAATGAGCTGGAAAGAATAGCGAAAATAGAACATTCCTGAGCAGTCATAAAGCTCGAAAGCCTGCTGTATCACCCTCCGGGTAACGTGCCGCTGATCCCTACCCGCTCTATCTCGCCTATTTTCCCCTCTGGTATTTTTCGCTTTGTTAAGCCTGCTCGCGGTGCGAGGGCAGGTTATCTTTCCATCCCCAGGGTATACCCGACTTGCATATTGGCTTTCCATCATTTTTCAGGCGTGACGTTCATCACTTGAGATACTTTAGACATAAGTAAGTTGACAAAGTATCTCTTCGGAGGTAATCTATCCCTCAGTCAGTACTCAACTGCATGTGATTTTAATAGCTCGTCGATTTAAGCCGGATACCGTATGAAACCAGGATTTCCAGCCATTTTGTTCATGCTCGGTTTATTGACTTCGTGTGCCCCGATGAGCCCTTATGAAATAGTTGATAGCCCCGCCCTGCGTAAAACCGTTGAAAGCGCCAAGACTCGCGACGATCACGAGGCTTTGACCAGGCATTTTGAAACATTGGCTGGCGAAATGCACAGAAAGGCGGAGGAACAAAGGCAATTGCTCCAGCACTACGAAGAAAGAAGCTATCTGTATGGCCGGCAGGCGCAGGACCGGCAAGCGCACACATGGGCTCTGATGCGCAAATACGAGAAAGCGGCGAAAACAAGCCAGATGAATGCAGCCTCACATCGGCAAATCGCCATACAACTCGAGCGAAACAACTATGGTTCCAGCCGGCAGGTGGCCGACACGACTCATAAACCGTCGGCTAAAAGTAATTAAACAGGGAGAAAACATAGATATAAACACAATTACTATTGAGCAGCCGAAGCCCTGGCACGATAAACCCAATAGGTAAATGCGTCGTCAAGTGAACGTTCTTCTGAGTTCCGGGCGGAGCAAGGGTTTTCGAAACCGCATGGTTCATTCTGCTCCTTTTAAAGGATTATAAAATGGATAAACCGAGGGATAATTTGTTCGATAGTTCTTTTGCTTTGTTCGATCACCGATCAGAAGCTTTTCGGCAGAAAATGTCTGAACACTTTTTGGCAAAACAGTCGCAGCTTTGGCTCGATATTGAGGAAATCCTGGAAAACAACGAGCCGGTCAAGCTTGTTTAAGGAACCGCTGAACAAATCCTCGCTGAGCGCGTTGCTGTTAAAATCGGGATGATCATAAGGCGCGCGACGCTGGTCGTAGCTGGGACCACCATGCCAAGGAGCGCTACGCCATGGCGCCCCAGAGCGTGGCCCGAGGGGCCCTGCGGAGCAGGGATCGGGCAGCGGCGGGGATGCCGCGGCCGCGCTTATGGTACTTTGGGACGCCCGCATCCCGCTACGGGGTCGCATCTTCCTCTGGAAGACACTGCTCCGCCCTCCGCGGTCGCGCCCGATTTTACCGCAACCCGGATGGGACGGGGCTTTGCAGGCGGTCTGCCTTGTCAGGCTCCTAGCGAAGGGGGGGCCCGCCCCGAGGGGGCCTGCGATCGACCCGCGTAGGGGATGCGACGACCGCACTTTTGGATGACCGGGCCGCGCATCCCGCTACGGGGTCGCATCTTCCTTCGGAAGCTACTGCTCCCCTTCGCGGTCGCATTCGCGTCGTCGCCTTTCGTGCATCCCATCCCGCAAAGCCGCCGTCGCGCCAGCGGAGATTTGTTC
>DATJHX010000009.1:0-13733 GCA_035493655.1 Nitrosospira sp. | reverse complement strand
TTAATACCACAGACGCGGGAAAGCCCGTCCAGGACATCATATGCCAATGACCGGAGAAGCTTTCCTGAATCTTGAACGTATCCGTCCAATCAAATTCAAGCGAGGACTGGCGTCATGATCAACAGCTTCTTCATCAGGCTTCGGCTGGTCGTCGAACCACCGATACAACATCGGCATTAATATCATTGTCATCATGGTCGCTGTGATCAGCCCCGAAATCACGACAATGGCGAGCGGTTTCTGCACTTCAGAACCGAGACCGGTAGCCGCCAGGAATGGCGCCAGTCCGAGGACGGTAGTAGCAGCGGTCATGAGCACGGGGCGAAAACGCTGCTCGCAACCTTTTCTCACCGCTTCGGGCACACTTAGACCCTGAAAGCGCAGTGTCCGTATAAATTCGATCAATACAACTCCATTCAATATCGATGTGCCCCAGACAGCGATAAAACCTACAGATGCCGGGACCGATAGATACTCGCCAGAAAGATATAGCCCAACCACGCCGCCGACGGAAGCAAATGGCAAGGCCAAAAAGATGAGAACCGCCAGCTTGACCGAGCTAAACAACATGAACAACAGGAAGAAGATTACGGCCAGCGTAACCGGTACGATCACGGAGAGCGTGGCCATGGCGCGCTCCATGTTCTCAAACTGTCCGCCCCAGGCGAAGTGGTACCCTGGCGGCAATATGACCTCCTTCGCCATACGCTCCTGCAATTCGGCAACGAAACCGCCCAGGTCGCGTTCATGCACGTTAGCGCCAACTACGACGCGCCGTTTGGCGAATTCGCGGGAAACGATCGCCGGGCCGTCAACAACTTTAATATCCGCGACCGCGTTCAGCGGTACAAGCACGCCACCGCGCGCGATCAAGCTGCCCGGCGGAGCGCTGCCCGGCGGCCGTAGCAACAGATCGCGAATAGACTCAACATCGTGGCGGAAACGCTCGGGGAAGCGGAGGAGAAGCGTGAAGCGACGTTCTCCCTCGAAAACCTGCGTCACTGCCTTGCCGCCGATTGCCGTTGAAATCAATTCGTTTACATCCGCAACATTGAGGCCATGGCGCGCTATTGCCCGGCGGTCAATGTCGATGGTCAATTCCTGCTGGCCTGAAAGCCGCTCGATGCGAATGTCCCGTGCACCTCGGGTAGATCTGATGATACGTGCCACCTGCTCCGACAGTTTACGCAACTCTTCCAGGTCGTCCCCGAAAATTTTGACTGCGACCTGCGAGCGCACCCCGGTTACCATCTCGTCCACGCGCTGCTCGATCGGTTGCGACAGGACGATGTTTACCCCAGGCAGTACCGCGAGAGCCTTGCGTATATCCTCTTCGATCTCCTGCTGGGTGCGGCCGGAGCCCTCCAGATCCAGTGCAGCGATGGGATCGGACTCGTTGGGGGAGGCGGGGTCGGCGGGCGACTCGCCCCGGCCAAGCTTTGATACCACGGTTTTTACACCGGGTATGGCCGCGACCAGTCTCATCGCCTCGGCTTCCAGTTTGATCGATTCCTCGAGCGAGATCGATGGTACCCGGATTATCACAGGAGTGATCGAGCCTTCTCTCATTACCGGGATGAATGATTTGCCAAGGAGCGGATATAAGACGAATGTCAGTGACAGCAAGCCCAGCGCAATGGCCAGGGTGGCTTTCTGCGCCCCAAGCGCGGCACTGAGGACCCGCAAATATATAGACTTGAAGACAGCGACAATTTTTGTGTCCTTCTCGCTCCCGCCCTTTAAAAGGTAAGCGCTCAGCACCGGGGACAGCAGCACGGAAACGATCAGCGCCACCATGAGCGAGATGGCTATCGTAATGGCGAGTGGCGCAAACATCTTCCCTTCCATTCCGTGAAGTGTCATCAGCGGAAGGAAAACGAGAATGATGACAATAACGCCGAAAATCACCGGCGTCCCCACCTCGGCCGTTGCCTTGATAATAATGTCGAACTTTGACTCACCCGTATTGCGGGCCTGACCAAGACGCTGAAAAATGTTTTCCACCACCACCACAGTCGGGTCCACCATCATGCCGAGAGCAATCGTCAGCCCTCCCAGCGACATCAGATTCGCCGGCATGCCATAGTGATTCATCACCATGAAAGTCACCAGGGGAGTAATGACAAGCGTCGAACATACCACCAGGCTGGAACGTAGATTTCCGAGAAAAACGAACAGTACCGCGACTACCAGGATAAGAGACTCTATCAGCGTGCTGTAAACCGTTCCCAATGCCGCGTCCACAAGTTCGGTTCGATCATAAAACGGGACGATCTGGAGTCCGCCTGGTAATAGCTTGCGTTCGTTGATCTCGGCCACTTTTTCCTTGACCTGCTCGACTATTTGCTTGGCATTCCCGCCGCGGAGCATCATCACGATGCCAGTCACAGACTCGGTGTAACCTTCCTTGATACTCGCCCCCATGCGAACTTCGCCGCCGAACTTCACGTCGGCCACGTCTCGCACGAAGATTGGCACGCCTTCAACCTCTTTGAGAACGATATTGCGAATGTCATCCAGGCTGCGGATCAGGCCAACCCCACGGATCAGGTACTGCTCGTAATGCAGGGGCAGGATGTTGCCGCTGGCGTTGGCATTATTGCTCGCGATGGCCCGGTCAACCGCCGCGAGCGTAAGATCATAGTGACGCAACCGGTTGGGGTCGACGAACACCTGGTATTCCTTGACATGGCCGCCGATGGAGTTGACTTCCGCAACGCCCCGGATGGAGCGCAGCATGGGTCGCACCACCCAATCCTGAATCGTACGCCGCTCGGTCAGTTCCTCAACGGTCAGTGCAAGCTTCCCATCGTCCGGATGCTCGATCGTGTATTGATATACCTCTCCAAGGCCAGTGGATACAGGTCCGAGAACTGGCGTAATGCCGGGTATCAGCCGGGGCGACACCTCGATCAGCCGCTCCATCACGAGCTGTCGAGCGAAGAAAACGTCGGTCTGGTCGGTAAAAACCAGGGTGATGAGCGATAAACCACTCTTGTTCAGGGAGCGCATCTCCACAAGTCCCGGTAACCCGGTCATGGCGATTTCCACCGGTACCGTAATCAGCCGCTCGATCTCCTCCGGACTACGGCCCACCGCTACGGTCGCTACCTGCACCTGTATGTTGGTCACGTCGGGGAACGCATCGACGGTAAGATTTTTGGCAGCAAACACGCCTGCAGCGCACAGGCCGAGCGCAACCACTACTACGAGCAGGCGCTGCTTGAGCATCGCGCGCACGATCGAGGCAAGCATCGCTTATTCCAGTTCGGCGAGCTTGCGCTCGTTGTCCAGGTGAAAGGCGCCTTCCACCACAATGCTCTGATCGATGGTAACCCCTTTCACCACTGGACGCATGTCGGCGACCTCGGGACCGAGCTCGACAGGAACCCTGAGAAACTGATTGTTACCTTTCGCAAGGAAGATATAGTCGCGATTGGCCTCACGCACTACTGCCTGCTCCGGAACTACCAGGCTTTTATGCAGAGTATCCGTGATGTGCATATTGGCCAGCATGTCGGGCTTGAGCCTGCGCTGACGGTTTTCCACCATGGTGCGCACCATCACCGTCCGGGTCGCCGGATCGACGGTGTCGGCCACGAATATGATGAGTCCATCGAAACCCTTGTCGCCGAGCGCAGGCACGTGGATTTCCACATGTTGCCCGACGCTGACATTGCGGGCGATCTGCTCCGGAACATCACCAACCACCCAAACAGAAGAAAGATCCGCCACCTGGAATAGCTGGTCGGAGGGTTGTACGACCTGGCCGACGATGACGTTGCGGCCGATAATGATTCCACTCCTCGAGACATTAATGGTGACGGAAGGCAGGATATGCCCCTGCCTTGACAGTTCTTTCAGCAAGGAACTGTCCATACCCAGCAGCCGCAACTGATCCTTTGCTGCCTCCAGTTCGGCGCTCGCGACTTCCAGCTCGGATTCGCGCCGCTCTACTTCGGCAACAGGGATGACATCCGCTTCAAGCAGACGATGCGCACGCTCGGCGGCCTTTTGAGCCAGCAATTTCCGCGAAGAGGCGCGCAGGTACGCAAGCTGTGCCTGCGTCAGCTCGGGACTGGTGATTCGGGCGAGCGGGTCACCCTTGTTAACGCTTTCCCCCAGCGTGACGTATAAATCAATAATGCGTCCGGTGACATACGACCCAACCCGGACTAGCCGCTCCTCGTCCACTTCGACCCGGCTGGGGACCTGCAACTTGTCTGCAAGATCAACCATGGCGGGGTGGCCAACCTTTACGCGCGGCGCCACCTCCGGACGAATCGTGATGCTGTTCACGTCCCGTCCAGCCTCTGCCTCCTGCTCGATTGTTTTTTCCGTGGAAGGCGCTGGTTCGCCGTTATCGCATCCGGATATCAGGGGCGCAACTGCTAAAATGGAAATAAAAATACCTGATCCGGCTTTCATTCGGCAGTCTGCTCCCTGGGGTAATGGGCACGCAGCCGGTCGATTTCAGCAGCAGCAGCATGCAAGTCAAAACGAGCCTGTAGGGATTCCGCGAGTATTCCCCTGAGCACGCGTTGAGTGTCGAGCACTTCGATCAACCCACGCTCGCCCAGGACATAGGCAGACTGGGCAATCCGGAACGCCGTCTCGGCCTCCTTGACAATTCCCCCCTCGAACATCTGGACTCGGCGGCGTGCGATCTGTAACGCCTGCCAGGCCGATTCGAGCAACTGGCTGATCTCGTACCGGCGATAATCGAGCGTTTCCTTCACGCGTGCTGAATCCGCCACGGCAGTATCTATCTCCCCCCGGCGCCGGTAAAACAGCGGTATGGTCACGTGCATGCCCGCCAGATTAGAGGTGTACTGGGCTTCCTGGAAGTTGCTGAGCAAAATTTGAACTGAAGGAAAGACAGTGGCGCGTTCCTGATCGATCCTCAAGCGGGCGCGGTTCTGCTCGGCCTCCAGGCGCAGCACCTCAGGGTTGACGGCTGGCACTTCCTGGCGCAATTCTTCCAGCGCCGGCATGGTGACGGGATCGTACAGCGAACCTTGTATCTCGAAATTGGAAGGCAATGCTCCAGCGGTAAGCTGCATCAGCCCGATCTTCGCGCGCTGCACATTCAGGTGAGCCGCCTCCTTCCGGCTGGCGGCGTTCATCACCTCGGCGTCGGCCCTGGTCAACTCGAAACGGGCCGTTTCCCCTACGCCGACGCCGATTGCGATACGCCGCCGCACGTCCTGCATGATGTCATAAATGCTGGTTTCCATACGGGCTATTTCCTGGCGCAGCAATAGCTCGTAAGCGCGGACGCGCAATTGGGCGGCCAGATCGGCGCGCACCTGGTCAAGGTTCGCGCGGCTTGAATCCACACCCGCTTCGGCTGAACCGATTCGTGCGCTTCGCAGAAACGGGTTTTCGATGGTCTGCGCAACGGTAAATTGACGATGTATATTCGCCGGCAGCGCTGAGGGAATCCGCGCGTGCTGCGGGCCTCCCATGAATGTAAGCTGGGGATTGGGATAGGCCGCAGCCCCGACTACGCCCGCCTCCGCCATGTCTATTTGTGATCTGGCGGCGCGCACCAGGCCATTGGCTTCAAGCCCAACCCGTTGAACTGCTTCGATTGAAAGTACTGCCTCCGCCGGGACTGGCGGCCTGGCCTCTTCCCTAGCTTCTCCCATAGCCCTGTCAACACCTGGGCCTGATGGAGCGAATACGGGACCCCCTGGCGGCATTGGGGGCACATCCGGCAAAGTTGCAGGAATACCCGGATCTGCCGGTATAGGTGGCACCGTTATGGCGGGAGGCGCAACGGCAGGCCTTCCGGTGCGCGGCGCAAGAGAGGGTTCCGGAGAGTAAAGAGGCGCCGAGGGAGATGGTTCGGGAGCGGTAATAAAAGGTATCGTTGAGGGCTGTTGAGCTGAAGCAGATGCAAATAAAAAACTGAAAACCAAGCTCAGCAAGATACGGCTAAAAACCGACGGGTGCATTGACTACCTTTTAACAATTTTCCCAAAAGCGTCTAATCCCGATGCAATGTTGTTTCATCAGGACAAACCGGGCACACTCGGCTCAAGAATGCTGGGCCTAAGAATTTGGTAAGGGGCAGTTTAAATGAGAATTAGCATCAATAAAAGCCATATCTCGCTGATGATATAATCGGTTTTTACGAACAATTCACCTGAAACAGGGTAAGGCGATGCTCAACTACAAACAATTGCACTACTTCTGGGCGGTGGCCAAGGCGGGAAGTATCGTTCGCGCGAGCGAGCGGCTACACCTTACGCCGCAAACCCTGAGCGGCCAGATTGGATTACTGGAAGAGGCACTCGGCGTCGCGCTTTTTTTGCGCGTGGGGAGACGTCTCGAGCTGACTGAAACGGGGCAGCTCGCGCTCTCTTATGCCGACGAGGTTTTTCAGATTGGCAGCGAACTGGAAGAAGCCTTGCGCAGCCGCCCCGAAAGCCGATCCATTCAATTCCGCGTGGGAATTGATGATGCCGTCCCCAAATCTATTGCCTACCGCCTGTTAACCCCGGCGATGGAGCTTGCCGAGCCGGTGCGCATCGTCTGCCGTGAAGACAAGCTGGCGCGTTTACTGGTGGAATTAGCCATTCAACGCCTGGATCTGATACTCGCCGACCGGCCGATGCCTGCCGGGACCAACGTAAAAGGGTACAGCCATAAACTCGGGGAATGCGGCATAACTTTTTTTGCCGAACCGAGGCTTGCCGCACAATTCAGCGAAAAATGGCCCGATATACTCGATGTCGCGCCTTTGCTCATCCCGGGCAAGGAAGCAGCGGTCCGACCCCCATTGATGCGCTGGTTCGATATTCATCAGATCCGGCCCCGTATCGTAGGGGAGTTCGATGACAGCGCGCTCATGCAGGCTTTCGGGCAGGCCGGCACCGGCATTTTTATTGCACCCTCCGTAATGGCCGATGAAGTGCGGCGCGCACACGGCGTTATTGTTATTGGCAAGACGGACGAGGTTACCGAACAGTTTTACGCGATTTCCATGGAGCGGCGTCTGACCCACCCAGCGGTCGTTGCTATCAATGATGCCGCCCAAAAGGAACTGTTCGGTAACCTGTATTCCCGTTAGCCTCTATTCCGGCAAGATTAAAGAGCTTACCGATTGTTCTCCGCCACGCTCTCGTCCGTTTGTAGTTGCGGGGGAGGTGAACAGCAGTTCGTTTATTCGTTTGACAAAGCTGGCGGGATCATCAAGCTGCCCCCCTTCGGCCAACAATGCCTGATCGAACAGGATATGGCTCCAGTCAGCAAAGTGCTCCTGTTCGTATTTCAACCGCTGTATCATGGGATGATAAGGATTTATTTCCAGGATTGGTTTGGCATGACTCACCTTCTGTCCGGCCGACTTTAGTAACCGTTCCAGATTTCCGCTCATGTCATAGCTATCCGCTACAAGACAGGCGGGAGATTCCGTCAGGCGCAACGTCACACGGACGTCCTTCACCTGCTCGCCGAGGATGCCCTTTATTTTCTCGGTAAGCTCCTTGTATTCGCCTGCTTCCTTATCCTGTTCCTTCTTCTCTGCCTCGTCCTCCAGCTTGCCCAGGTCAAGGCTGCCTTTTGCCACGGACTGCAGGTGTTTGCCTTCGAACTCGGTCAGATGCGCAACCAGCCACTCGTCTACGCGCTCAAACAGCAATAAGACTTCGATGCCTTTCTTGCGGAAAATTTCCAGGTGCGGGCTGTTCCTTGCCGCCTTGAGGCTATCGGCGGTAACAAAGTAGATTTTTTCCTGCCCTTCTTTCATGCGCCCGATATAATCGGCCAACGATACAGTCTGCTCATCGGAATCGGCATGAGTCGAAACGAAGCGCAAGAGCTTGGCGACGCGCTCGCGGTTGGCGTAATCTTCCGCAGCCCCTTCCTTCATTACCTGTCCGAATTCCTTCCAGAAGGTCTTGTATTTGGCCTTTTCGTCTTCCTGTTCACTTTGAGCGAGATCTTCCAACAATCCCAGCACTTTTTTCACTGCCCCGGCGCGTATCGCTTCAATGTCTTTTGACTCCTGCAATATCTCGCGGGAAACATTCAACGGCAGATCGTTGGAATCGATCACTCCGCGTACAAAGCGCAGATAATTTGGAAGTAACTGTTTGGCGTCATCCATGATGAACACCCGGCGCACATAGAGCTTGATGCCGTGGCGCTGCTCGCGGTCGAATAAATCAAAGGGCGCTTTAGACGGAATGTAGAGCAATTGCGTATATTCCTGCTTGCCTTCCACCCTGGCATGCACATAGGCCAACGGCGGCTCGAAATCATGCGCGACGTGCTTATAGAATTCCTCATACTGCTCCCGGGTTATCTCGGTTTTGGGCCGCGCCCACAGCGCGCTGGCCTGATTGACGGTTTCGTCTTCGTCAGTAACCACGTTTTCGTTCTTTTCCTGCGACCATTCCTCTTTTTTCATCACGATCGGGAGCGTGATGTGGTCGGAATATTTGCGAATGATCGTGCGTAGCCGCCAGCTATTAAGCAAGTCGTCCTCGCCCTCGCGTAAATGCAAGGTCACCTGAGTGCCGCGGTCTGTCTTCTCAACCGTCTCCAGCGTATAATCGCCCTCACCACCGGATTCCCAGCGGACGCCATGTTCGGGTGTAAGGCCGGCGCGACGTGTGAGGAGCGTTACCTTGTCCGCCACGATGAACGCCGAATAGAAACCGACGCCGAACTGACCAATCAGATGCGCATCCTTGGCCTGGTCGCCGGTCAAGGAACTGAAGAACTCGCGGGTACCGGATTTTGCGATCGTGCCTATGTGTTCGATTACCTCTTGCCGGGACATGCCAATACCGTTATCTGAAATGGTAATGGTCCGCTCCTTGGCGTCATAACTCACGCGAATTTTGAGGTCCGAGTCGGATTCATAGAGTGCTCCGTCAGTGAGCGCCTCGAAGCGCAGCTTATCGGCCGCATCGGACGCATTGGAAATCAGCTCGCGCAAGAAAATTTCCTTATTACTGTATAAGGAATGAATCATCAGCTTGAGCAATTGCTTGACTTCGGTTTGAAAATTTAGATGTTCTTTCGTCGTTGTGGCTTGCATGTTTCCTCCTGAAATATCCCGTTAAAATGATAAGGCCAGATTTGGATTTTTCAAGTGACGATTACAGGAAATGCTGCTCACTCCCATTGCTGCCCGAAAACGCTACAAGGTAAACGCCATGTCCATAATAAAAGCCGTCACCCATTTCATTACCGTCTGCCTGTTCTTTTTCGCATTGCCCGCTTCGGCACAAGATCGTGCGCTGCCACTGGAAAAGATCAAGCTGCCTCCCGGTTTTGTGATCGAGCTATGGGCCGAGGTACCCAATGCGCGGGGACTTGCGCTGGGGAAAAACGGCACGGTGTTTTCCGGCTCTTCGTCAGACGGCAAGGTCTATGCCATAACTGAATCCGCTGGAAAACGCGAGGTCAAAACCCTTGCCGTGGGATTTACTTCCCCGATAGGCGTCGCTTTCAAGGATGGGGCACTGTACGTCTCGGCAATCAATCGCATCCTGCGTTTTGACGACATTGAAAACAGGCTGAATGAGCCCGGCAAGCCTGCGGTCGTGACGGATATTTATCCCAGCGAAAAACACCACGGCGGGAAATTCATTGCTTTTGGTCCCGATGGCCTGCTGTATGTGGCAGTGGGAGCGCCATGCAATATCTGCGAACCTCCGGAACCCTTTGCATCGATCACCCGCATCAAGCCGGACGGTACGGATTTTGAGATCTACGCGCAAGGTATACGGAATACCGTAGGTTTCGATTGGCATCCCGAAACAAAGGAATTATGGTTTACCGATAACGGCAGAGACTGGATGGGTGACAACCAGCCGCCTGATGAGCTTGACAGGGCGCCACGCAAAGGCATGCATTTTGGCTACCCTTATTGCCATGGCGGCGATATTCCCGACCCCAAATTCGGCGCAAAACGCGATTGCAGCAGGACTACGCCACCCGAAGCCAAATTCGAGCCTCATGTGGCCGCTTTAGGCATGCGCTTCTATACCGGCAAAATGTTTCCCAAGGAATATCAAAACAATATTTTTGTTGCAGAACATGGCTCCTGGAACCGCCGAAACAAGATTGGCTACCGCATCAAGCTCGTACAGCTAAAGAATAGCAAGGTGATCAAACAAGAGGTGTTTGCGGAAGGCTGGCTGGAGCAGGAAAACGCCTGGGGCAGGCCGGTCGATGTGCTGGTTATGCCCGACGGGGCGCTGCTCGTTTCGGACGATTATGCGGGTGCGATATACCGTATCAGCTACAGGAAACCTTAGAGCCTACGAATAGGTGCTCCGGGAAAGTAATTTTGCAAACCCTGAGGATGTTCAGAAATTACCTGTCTAAGTGCCATATTCCTAGAGAAGCGCTGAATAAATAGTGCCTTCCAGATTTTTAGGAGTCAGTAGTCCGATAGTACTATGATCTGCGATGCAGAAACCATGATGGCTCAGCTTGCCTAATGGTTCGAGGATTGCAATGAATACGTCCTCAGAAGGGGCTCAAGATGAAGTTATCCAGATAGTTGATCCGCAGTTAGTTACTTAACCGCATCCTGTCCGGTTTAATGAGGGCACTCCAAATCCTACAAATCACTTTGGAATACTTATGCAACCTTTTTTTGGATCTAGTAACAGATACCGACGAAGAGAGGAGAAGGTTTGAGACAAATCCTATAGTGCTTGATGCGGTGGCCAGGGGAATGCCAGTCGAACGCTATCGTAAACTTTTGCATGAACTATATCACATCGTCTGGCATTTCAATCCAGTATGCGCAGCAGGAGCTAGCCGCATGCCTGACGAATATCGGCAAATTCGTTATTTTCTATATGAGCACATGCATGAGGAATCCGGTCATGAAGGCTGGGTGATTAATGATCTCGAAGCAGTGGGCATTCCAAAAGAGAGAGTTCGTGTGCACCTACCATCCGTATTTACCCTAGCGCTGACTGGATACAATTATTGGGCAGCGGATCGTCGTCATCCTTGCTCGGTGCTAGGGATGATTTATGCGCTGGAGGTTATTGCATCGGTATACGGTGGGCCTTTTTCCTTGGCAATCAAGGAAGCGTTGCATTTGCAGGGAGAGGCAGGAACCACTTTTATCAGCTCGCATGCCACAATGGACGCGGAACACATGGCAGAGCTGCGCGTGGTACTTAATACGTTGCATGATGAGGCATCACGCAGCGCCATTACGGAGTCTGCGATCATCAATTTTCATCATTTCACTAAGATTTTTGAGGCGGTATGAATCAACTTGGGGAAAGCCATACGCCCTCTTGGCTTGATCGTCCCTATAATTTTATTCGGCTGGAGTGGGATTCGACGCTATCGCTATTGCGCATGAAAACCCAAGTTCGACCCATTCAGTGCTATAGCTTGGGCCTTATGGCGGAAATGCATCAGGTGTTCACGGATATTTCTACGAGTTCGGGATATGTGAAACACCTGGTTATGACTTCCGATATACCAGGAGTGTTTAATTTTGGCGGAGATCTTTCCCTCTTCGTGTTGCTGATTCGTGCACGTGACCTTGAATCTCTGCAAATGTATGGTCACCGGTGCATTGAACTCATATGGTGGATGGAGACAGCCTCCCAGCGGGGAGTTCATACGGTAGTGCTGGTACAAGGCGACGCACTGGGTGGTGGTCTTGAGTCGGTTTTGCCCTATCATAAAGTCATCTTCGAGCGCAGTGCCCAGGGCGGTTACCCAGAAGTCCTTTTTAACCTATTCCCGGGCATGGGTGCCTGGAATTTTACCATTCGCAAAGCGGGTTTCGCATTGGCCAATGAGATGATCCTTTCAGGGCATATATATACTGCCGATGAACTGCATTGTCGCAAGCTTGTGGATATGGTCGTGGATGACGGGGAGGGAGAGGCCGCAGTACAACAAGTCGTCCGCTCTGTCCATCCGCGGCTGCGCGGCACTTTAGCTGCTTTAGAATCACATCGCGCTGCGGCACCCATTACCTACGAATCATTGAAGGAAATAGTGAATCAATGGGCGGAGACCGCAATGACTCTGACCGACCGTGACCTTCGATTTATGGAGCGTCTTGCTCGGGCACAGATACGCAAAATAGGTGGTTTTGGCGAGGGCGCCATAGAGGAGATCAAGAAGCTGGAGCTCTCCATCGCATGGGAACGGCGCCACATCGCTCCATGGACAATTTCATGAACGATGCTATCAGCTCTGCTACACCTGCACGTTCAGGAGCGATATGGGATACCTTTTTAACTTAATTTGAGGATTGCTGATGACTCACCGGGCCGCTACAACGCTGACTATGGCTACCATTATTGAAGATCACGCGCACAAACGTCCTCATCAGACGGCCATCATCTATAACGATCACCGTTTTTCTTACGGACAGTTGAATGCCATGGCCAATATGATTGCTAACGGTCTTGTTGAGCTAGGGATAAAGCCCGGAGATCATGTTGCCATC
Organism: Nitrosospira sp.; assembly: GCA_035493655.1. Lineage (GTDB taxonomy): Bacteria > Pseudomonadota > Gammaproteobacteria > Burkholderiales > Nitrosomonadaceae > Nitrosospira. Next base: position 1,273 of record DATJHX010000009.1, on the reverse strand, counting down.
TCATGTCCGAATTTGCCGTATTTTCCCATGGCCTATTTTGGGATTCTCAAGGTCGGGGCGGTGGTTGTTGCCTTGAATGTTTTGCTCAAGCCACGTGAAATTGCCTTCCATCTGCAAGACAGTGATGCGAAGGCTTTTATCTGTTTTGAGGGCACGGTCGAACTGCCTATGGGGCAGATGGGGAAGGCAGGGTTTGATGCCATGCCTGAATGCCAAACCATGATCATGATTACTGCCAATCCCGCATCGCCTTCACCCGTCGAAGGCGTTAAAACGCTAGGCAAATTGATGCATAACCAGCCGCCCACGTTTGCGACCCATAAACCGCAACCGACCGATACAGCAGTGATATTTTATACCTCTGGTACGACCGGCAAGCCTAAAGGCGCAGAGCTAAGCCAGCTAAACCTATTAATGAATGCCATAGTCGTGCGTGATCTGGCTGCTTCAGCAATGGAAATCGGCGCTGACGCACAGAACGTTGTCCTCATCACCTTACCGCTTTTTCATGCCACCGCTCAGCAAGCACAAATGAATGCGAACTTGCTAGCAGGTGCAACCTTGACACTCATGCCCCGTTTCGAGCCGGGACCGGTGCTAGAGGTGATGAAGCGCGACAAGGTTAATCTCTGGACGGGCGTTCCAACCATGTTTCATGCTTTATTGGACTATGCAACAGCGAACAGTATCGATATCGCCCCTGTTGCAGCCAGTTTGCGCCTGATTTCTTCGGGAGGAGCGCCTATGCCGATCGAGTTGATGAACCGGTTTCAGGAGACATTTGGCGTACGAGTTCTGGAAGGTTATGGACTGTCGGAAGCTTCTCCAGTTGTCTCATTCAATCATGCAGACAGGCCTTCCAAAGTGGGAACGGTCGGCCAGGCGCTATGGGGGGTGGATATTAGATGCGTGGATGATGAAGACAAACCCGTTCCAACAGGAGAAAAGGGTGAAGTGATCATTCGTGGCCACAACATCATGAAGGGCTACTACAAACAACCTGAGGCTACTGCAGAGGCCATGCGCAATGGCTGGTTACATACCGGGGATATAGGCGTTCTCGATATAGAGGGCTACCTTTCCATTGTGGATCGAAAAAAAGATATGATCATCCGCGGGGGTTATAACGTATATCCGCGCGAGCTGGAAGAAGTCTTGTCGACGCATCCCGCGGTATCCGTTGTGGCGGTTGTTGGCATTTACCATGAAAAACTGGGTGAAGAAGTAAAAGCTTTTGTCGTGAAAAAAACGGATAGCGAAGTTACCGGAGATG
>DATJHX010000008.1:0-8419 GCA_035493655.1 Nitrosospira sp. | reverse complement strand
GCGCCTGGCCGGCTCGGCGCAGCCGCCTTGACAGCCTCCTTGATGTCTATCAGGCCGCGTGTTGTTTTCCCTGCTGTTTCAGCATCCAGCAGCACGGCGTAGCGCAGTTTTCCTAGCGAGCTGCAACCCTTGATCCAGTATGCGGCATCAAGAATTTTAACCGTAGTATTCTCGTTTCCGATTCCCCTGGAGGTAATATGGCAGAAAAGATTCTTGACCTCGAATATCTTTTCGATAGCCTCTCTCTCCTCTTTCGAAATTGGCCAGAATGTCTTCCCCAGTGGAATATGAGGCGTGGTATCCTCGATCCGCTCTTTCGCCAAATCCTTCCAAGATCTCCTTGCTGCCTCTTTTATGGTGACCTTTACCGTATCCGGGCTGGGAAATTCTTTCGTCTGATCCATTTTGTCGTCAAAACATTTTTCATAACCCCCCATCAATTCCTCCATCATCCGGGCTGTCACTACCCCCGATAGAACCGAATCGCGCGCCGCGGTTGCGAGCGATAAACCAAGACGTATCAAGTCTTGCGCCGGGTTCCCGATTACCGTCTGGTCCAGATCCCTGATCTGCACATCGATTTTGCCTTGGGCGTTGGCAACCGGGCCGAGATTGCCCACATGGCAATCGCCTCCTATCCAGATTTCCGGACCTTCAGGTAGAGCGCCTCCTTTTATTCTCTCCAGCCACTCATAGAACTGTAGAGTATTTCCCCGAACAAATGCATGCACCGACCGTGCCATCTTGTGGTTGCGGTGCGCACTGAGCTTTGCCTCCCTCTCATCCGGTGATGGAGGTTTAGAATTGGTATTGGTCATTCAGAACACAGTGACAGACACGAAACCAGACCAGGTGACTTGCTAATACCGGTCAAGTGGAGCAGGCCCTGAATCCGGGTGCTCATTTCGTGCATCATGATGCGCCTCAGTTCCGGCGATAGATTTTGCTTCCTCATGCGTCTCCTGCTTTTTCCGGGCACGGTTTTCGATTTTCTCCTCGGTCCTGTTCCCACGTGTTTCTTCGCTTACGGGAATACTTTCGTCCGATTCGGTCGGTGATGCATCCGGCTGGCCAGTCGGCTTTACAGATTCCGGCGCCCGCTGCCCCGGCTGATTGCCCTCTTCCGATCTGTCCGGTTTATCCTGTTTGTCCTTCGAATTTTCCATAAATATGTCCATGTAAGTTATGGCACAAGCGCCAGGAATCTATCATGCGATAAGCTTGCGGCCCATTCAGTGCGATAGCGCACAACTCGAGAAGCAGGACTGTTTCCAGCGGAGGACTACATAGCAAGCCTTCATGGCAATCATGAAAGTCGCCACCTCTTCCGCCGACAAAACAGCGCGCGAAATAAAAATAGCCAACCATTTACCGAAATGAAAAGCACCGCCTGATTGATCGTTTTATGCTGGAAAAATAATACCGTTGTACTTGCGTTGTACTTGCCTTGTACTTGCGTTGTACTTGAATGTAGAGGTTGGCGCGTTATCATCCATTCATCATACCGGCCGTGCAAAATCGAATGTGGGCTAACGAACCGAACTTTTTAACCTTGAAGGCTATGTTTGTGTTCTGGAAGTATATAAACGGTGGCAGCTTGCGGGAGCCACATACCTCCAGTAATCGCGGTCTCAGCCAGCACGAAGAACAATGGAACTTGCGTAAATGCTCCATCACGATAACATCGAGTCGTGTTTAGCCCGCTAACATTATACATTTCTGCCAATTTCAGGAAACGCCATGTCTGTCATCATTGCCATGTCTCACCTCAGGTGGAATTTTGTCTATCAGCGACCGCAACACTTGCTCTCGCGGCTCGCGAGGCATTACGACATCATTTTCTTTGAAGAACCGGTATTACACCGAAAAGAGCATCTTATGGTGGTTACAAAACCCCACCCGAAAGTTACAGTCTACACACCTCGTACACCGGTGAAAGCTGACGGTTTTCATGACGATCAATTACCCTATCTGAAGCCGCTGGTGCGGGAACTGGCGGCGAATCATGAAAATCCCATAGCATGGTTTTATACACCTATGGCGATACCTTTACTGGATGAACTGGATCCAAAATTTGTCGTGTATGACTGCATGGATGAGCTGACTGCATTCAAGAATCCACCTAAGCAGCTATTGCAGCGCGAAAATGCGCTGTTCAAAAGAGCGGATATAGTATTCGCCGGTGGTCCCAGCCTTTTTCGCGCAAAATGCGGCCGGCACCCGAACGTGCACTGCTTTCCAAGCAGTGTAGACGTTGCCCATTTTGCCCAGGCATTGGACCGCACCGACACTCACCCACTGCAAAGTAAGCTGCCCCGGCCGCGGCTAGGGTACTACGGCGTGATCGATGAGCGACTCGACCTGGGCCTCATTGCCAAACTTGCGGACGCACATCCGGAGTGGCAAATAATATTGGTAGGCCCGGTCGCAAAAATTGATGCAGCCAAACTGCCTCGAAGGAAGAATATTCATTACCTGGGTCAACGGCGGTATGAAGAATTGCCGCAAATTCTCGCAGGTTGGGATGCTTGTCTTCTGCCGTTTGCTCTTAATGAATCCACTCGTTTTATCAGTCCGACGAAGACGCTGGAATATATGGCGGCGCAATTACCCATTGTAAGCACCCCTATAGTGGACGTAGCAGAGCTTTATGGAAGCGCAGTTTCCATTGCATCCACGCATGAGGAATTTATTCTGGCATGCGAGAGAGCTCTACGGGAAACGGCGAAGGAGCAGGCGGAAAGGATCAAGGCGGCTGGTAATATAGTGTCCTCAGTGTCCTGGGAAAATACGGCGGAGAAAATGCACGATTTATTGTCGACATTGAATCCGGTACGCGCTGAAACTTCCGAATCATCCTCTCCCCCTTCCGATCAGCCCAGGATAACCCATTCCGGCAACATCCCCAGCCGATACCGAGCTTCGACCAGATCATCGTAGGAGCTTGGGCCAGCGGCGCTGTGGTTACGTACAGAACCTCATGCAAAAGCAAGGGGAAATGTTCGAAAGGAGTTGCGATGGCAAAAAGCACACCCAAAGTGAGCCTGCTCGTTATTGGCGATGAGACTTCGTCGCAATCCCCCCGGTTCTGAAAGGTTCAGAACCCGCCAGGGTATTGTGATGAAAGTGAATCTACTGGCTAACTATGGCTGGGAATGGGACTTGCTGGTTTAAAAAACGGAGCTCTGCGCTCCAGGAATATTTTCCGCCTGGATCTGATTGTGCGATGGGGAGGAGATCGCCGCCTCAGCGGCTTTCTTCCTGCTCAATCAGTCTATGCCGATTTTTATGTCAGAGATGAGTACGGGCCAGACTTCAAGCTTCGGCATTTCGGAAGTGCGCTATCCTGGTTCGAAAGGCAGATCGAACGTTCGGCGGCTGAATGGTCAGAGGGATGAGCGCCCGGCCATACCCGATCTGCCCGCACCCCCCGTTCTCGTATCCACGGAATAAATAATTACAGGAAGCCCCCTGTCTGATGCCGCCAAAGCATCGCGTACTGGCCGTTGAGCTTTAATAGCTCATCATGTGAACCTTCTTCCACAATGCGCCCTTCGTTTAATACGAGCAACCGGTCCAGGCAGGCGATGGTAGAGAGCCGGTGTGCGATGGCGATCACCGTTTTACCCTCCATCAATCCAATCAACTGATCCTGAATCGCGGCCTCCACCTCACTGTCCAGTGCGGAGGTCGCCTCATCCAGCACCAGGATCGGAGCATCTCTCAGTACTACGCGGGCAATTGCGATACGTTGTCTCTGCCCAGCGCTGAGCTTTATGCCTCTTTCGCCCACGTGCGCTTCGTAGCCCGTGCGGCCCTTCCAGTCCCTCTGGCTAAGGATGAACTCATGGGCCTGCGCACGTCGAGCGGCCGCTTCAATTTGCGCCTGGGTTGCTCCCCGGCTGCCATAGGCAATGTTTTCAGCAATCGAACGGTGCAGCAAGGATGTATCCTGCGCCACCACACCGATCGAACGGCGCAGGCTTTCCTGAGTCAGTTCGCGAATGTCGTGACCATCGATCCGAATGCTGCCCGCCTCGATCTCATAAAAGCGCAGCAACAAACTGATAAGCGTCGATTTCCCAGCGCCGGAGCTTCCCACCAGTCCGACGCGTTCCCCGGGACGAATAGTGCAGTTGAGGCTGTCCAGTACCTTCCGGCCATCACTGCGTCCATAGGTAAAGTTCAGTCTTTCAAACCGAATTTCCCCATGCACTTGGCCGATATCCAGATTGCGCGCGGCAGGCATGTCGATCAATGCGTCCGCCACTGCAATCGTTTGCATGCCCTCCTCCACCACTCCAATATTTTCAAAAGCGCGACTCATCTCCCAGCTTACCCATCCGGCCGTATTCGCAATCGTCCATGCAAGCGGTACGGCCATCGCCACGGTCCCCGCTTCAAGTGCGCCTTGAGACCATAACAGAAGACCAATGGCAGACGTGGCAGCTAATAGGAGGGCATTGAGGACTGCCAGCGTGGCGGCGAATTTGGTGATCAACCGCATGTGGGCCGCGATAGCTCCGGTATGATCATCGATGGCCTCGCGCACGTAGGCGTCCTCGTCGCTCGCTCGAGAGAAGAGCTTTACTGTCATAATGTTGGTGTAGCTGTCCACCACACGGCCCATCAATGCCGAGTGCCGCTCGCTGCTGCTACGGGCGAGAGTGCGCATGCGAGGAACGAAATAGCTCAGAAAAAGGATATACGCCACGATCCATAATCCCGTGGGAGCCGCTAACCGCCAATCGGCACTGGCCATCAGCCAGAAGGCCGCGGTTCCGTATGTCCCGATGTACCAGACCGCATGAATGCTCGATACGACGCACTCGCGCACCGCATCGCTTGTGTGCATGACACGGTTTGCGATACGCCCGGCAAAGTCATTCTGAAAAAGGGACCAGCTCTGCCGTATTACGTGCCAATGGCTTTGCCAGCGGATCAAGCTCGAGACGCCGGGCTCAACCGCGTTGTGGCGTATGAAGCTGTCTATCAGAATGGCCAGCGGCCTGCCGATCAGCACAAGTCCCAGCATACCCATCAACATAGGCATTGCGTCACGCAATGCTGCGGCACGCTCCGTAGCCTCCATTATCTGGACAAGTCTGCCGATAAAGACAGGAATCAGCGTATCGATGAGCGCAACCGCCAGGCCTGTGGCAAACAGCGCCACGTACAACCCTTTCGTCTGACTGACGAAATGCCAATAAAAGGCAATCAAACCTGAAGGTGGTGATTTGACCGGAGTAACAGTAGGGTGAACAAGCTGCTCAAAGAATGCGAACATATAAATATAAATTTGAAGTTAAGTAGAGTTGGAGATATTGGTAGGGCATTAACGCATGAGAGCAGTATGGGAAGACACTTTGAGCAAAAAAGATTCCCGCGCGCGCAAGAATCCTCCTGCTTGTGTTTTAGTTCCGTACGGTGTTTAACATTTGGAAAGAATCAGCTTGCGGCACAGCGAAGCGGCCAATCAGCCTGCCGCGAAATCAGAAAACAAAGGGAAAGGAAGAACTGATGAAAAATGAAGAGAAGATGAAAAGAAGATAAAAGGTTGAAAGACGAAGAGAAGAAGAAAGGATGGGACAGTTTTCGGCGCACGTGCATTACATAATACAGACACGAGTGCAGGCAAGGCACCGAAAACCGTATTAATGCCAACGAGTAAACGGCTTAGGCGAATTTCAAATCAAGCACTTGCGCCAACACCGGCATCCTGCAACACCATCTCCTTGTGCCACTGGCGGACATGCATCAGATGGTTCTCCTCGTGCCGCAGCGCCACTTCGAAATCCCGGGCCATGTCACCCAGACCCATCTTTTCCGTAAATTCGATAAGCAGGCCCCACGCGGCATTATCCGTGAGCTCTCCGATGAGCACGGCTTCCAGGCATTGAGTTACGGATGTGCGCGGGTCGGTTAGCACCTGTATCAGGCCCATTCCGGCCACGCCGTCCGCATCCGCGCAGGGCGTCTGCGCGGTCGGATCGGCGCCGATCGAGCGCAATGCATCCGATGCGAGCTGGAAGTGCTGCAGCTCCTCGTTTCTGAATTGCCATAAGGTCTCAAGGGGAATCAGGGAGGCCGCCATTGTTCCACGTGCTGCTGAACATTTTTCGATCAGCGCATCATATAGTCTCACACCGGCACGCTCGAACCCAACCCTGCCGCCCAGCTTATCGATGAACGCTTCGGGATTCCTGCCCGTCAACTTCTGCATCGCTGTGGTTGCAACGCCCTTTAGCGTGCCGGGCGGAGGAATAGACCCGAGAGTATCTGCTTCGGCTATGTATTTACCCCGCATTCTCGCAATCGCTCGCTCGTCGCCAGGCGATGAAGGTAGGGTCACATTTGTCAACGCGGTCATTTCCTTGATATCGATCGGCGACATGTCTACTCCAGTACGATTGGTCCCTAAAACTGTGCTGTTTTCCATGAGATACCTCCTATATCTTTATCTCCAGGTGAATACGTCAAATACGCCTAGTGCGCGATCTCTGTTTCCTGGACGAACTCCGTATACGTGAGTTGGGTACCGCGGACGAGCTCGGTGCCGGGTGACCATTGATAGCCGGCTGCGACCGTATCTGATGGCGAACCCGACGAGTTCATATGTTCGCGATATTCCAGCGTCGCTTTCCCCTCTTCCGATTTGTTCACGAAATGCTTGCCACGCGCGCGCAAGTCGACTTCCTGATTCAACACTTTGCGCACAAACTCGCGCTGGCTCTCAAACCGGATGGGTTCCGGCAGTACCGCAGGCAGAATTTCGGCCGGGTCGCGGCGCTCGTATCGCTTGAACAATTCCTTTACCACATGCAAATGGCCCAACTCGTAGTCCAGGCAACGCTCCCAGATCGCCTTGATGCGCGAATTGGATTCCTGCTGCACGCAGCCGTAATAGTTGTAGACTTCGTTCGCCTCATGCAACAGCCACTTTTCCAGCCAGCTTTCATTAGGGTCGATAATGGACTCGTATTGCGTAACATGCTGCTCTTCGATCGATGCGATTTCAGCATAGAGCTGGCGGGCCACCGGATCGGCATAACTCGGCCCCACATTCATATAAAAGTTGTGTGTTTGCTGCTCGGCGGACATGATGGTCAGCGCGTGCAATTTGGAAATAGCCGCAGCACCCGATCGATCGTAATGCTCGCGAAGATCATCCTCCGGGGCGCGATGCTCGATTACGGTCGGCCTTCCGGGGACAATATCGGTATAGCATTGAAGAATATTGTTCGCGTCCTTGCCTTCCAATCGATCAAGCAGGGCGGTATAACGGTAAAGATGATCGAAATCCTCCAGCATGCCAAAGCGGTACACCTGGGCAAGATACTCATCAGGTTCGGCTTGAGCGACCGCCGCTGTCACCTCGATCGCAACCTGCTCATACCCGATGGTCGTCTCGAGCGTCGAATGATCGGCACCGATCAGGCCGTTCACCATTGATGCCTGGTGTTGCTCAACCCGGCGAAGCTGCGCCAGCAGCAATTGCAAGTCGCCATTCATACGGGCGCAGCTATGCGAAAAGCGCAACACCTCCATTTCAATGCCATTCATCAGTATGACCCGGACGCGAGTGAACGCGTCGTCGTCAAGCTTGCTGATCGGTGGCTGAGCTACCTCTTTCCAGGTAAAACGCTGCCGATCGATCGGGCAGCCCTTGTTTTCGTCAAGCAAATTGAGTGCCATGGGTTCCTCCTGCTGACTGTTTGATGAGGGTTTGAATGGAATACTTTGATCGTTTGCGTGGTTTTACGGAAGAGGCAGTGGATTGGCAAAAGGTGCCCCGCCAGCGGCCATTCAACGGTAAGTTACTTCCAAATTACTTCCAGAAGAGCGTCAATGATGATTGCATGGACCTGAACAATTCGGGCAGTTCCACAGTACTATTATCCGCTTATGCCAAAACCATCTCTGGCTCAGATACTGAAAAACCGGGGATTGCTCGCATGAGGACTGAATATTAGGAAATCGTGCGTTGGGGCTCTGTTCGGGAGCACACACACACTGGCTCAAAGAAGACCGGGAAAACAGCCGCGCTGGCTCCCTGCGAAAGAGAAAATAAAGGAAATAACCCGAAGAATGTGGCAGGTAGCCGGGTAGCTCGATTATAAGGGTTATGGCGACCTAAATGCGATCATAGGACACTATGCAGCTACAGACTTAGACTTGGCGTGGCCACACTATCGGCGGCTCCCCTCTCCCGCCTGCGGGAGAGGGGTCGGGGGGAGAGCGCAGAAAAGCTTCGTTTTATTTCATATCCTTTAACTCGTCCCCGATTTCCTTTCGGCATAGTCGGGTAGCAATTCCTGCCGCCTCGCCTGGATGTAACGATCGAGGGCATTGTCCAGCGTAGGCAGCAGAATACCGCGTTCACTCGACAGCGCACTGTACGTCGGGCGGGCAGCGATAT
>DATJHX010000007.1:0-3638 GCA_035493655.1 Nitrosospira sp. | reverse complement strand
TTGCCAGGGGGCCGGAGGCACGAGTCTCAATGGTCCCAATGGTAATGGCGATGTCATGAATACGTTTGTCTATGCCATCGGGCGAGTGGAAGCGCGTTTTCCAAACCTTGCAGCCGAGAAGGAGTTTGCGCAAGCAACGGGGCGGGCGGACACTGCCGGAAAAACCGACCAGCAGGCTTTCCATGAAGTTCTATCCCAGCGCCAGAACCGTTATCTGGTACGCCAACTATGCTGGGTACTAACGGTGCAGGGTCTGGAAACCTACCTGCTGCAGCCGAGTGATCCGGCTGATATAGATATGCTCGTGGACGCCATCCGTCCGGCGCCTGCCCCCCAGGATATCGATGTGGTCATTGGTGTGCGCGGTCCCATCGCTCCGCCACAGATGTGTAACGGCCTGATGGTGCCTATCGTGGTGTTCGACCAGATCTACTCCTTTGGCCGAAATGAACTGATCAAGGCGATCCCGAGGCCGGAGAAGATGACTGAAGAGCAATTCAGCCCGGCGGCGGAAGAACTGTTCGACCGGATCATGAATATGACCGATAACGCCGGAGCGACCGACGAGCACCGGGCATTGAATTATCTTGCCATGCGCTATCCCGCCATCTATGCCAAGGCGGCGGAAGAGTTCGCGGAGAACCATTCTCTGACCGGGGTGGAAGTGCGTCCCTCTGCCTTGAGCAGCGGGCGCAATATCGTCGAGGTCATTTTCTCCTATACCAACCGCAATACCGATTTTACAGAGAAGTACTTTGTGCGCTGCGATATGACTGAGGAGTTTCCCTTCCTGGTCACCAAAATGTCGCCGTACTATGATCGTTAAGCCTTACCAGCTACTAACCAGCCAGAAGGAGATGTGAAATGAATACTATAAATATACCGGGATTTACAGCTGAAGCCTCGCTCCACCATACAAGTGATCCCTATTACATTGCAGTAGAGTCGGCCGGCACTCCGAGCAGAGGGTCGGTTATTCCCCAACGCATAAAGTTGCGGGACTGGACATGCGAATGTGACGCTGCAACTGACATCTGTGTCTGTACATCTGGAGGAGCCATGCGGGTCATTCATGCCGTATTAGGTGAACTTTAGGGAAATGTCGCCGTACTATGATCATCGAAAGCAGTATTTCGGAGAACTGGTAGGGCGCATTAGCGTCAGCGTAATCCGCCGCGTAAAAAACGCTCCGTTTGGCGCAATACGCTGACGCTATTGCGCCCTACAAATTATAACCGTTGAGCTTGAAGATGTGATTCAAGGGACGGGAGGTGAAAAAATGCAAATACCGAAATTTAATGCAGAGGCATCGCTTGGCCCTGTGTCATGGCGCGGTTAATGCCCTGGTATAAGCATATGGTATTTTTTGCGTGAGCATGGATGGTCGTTTGATGTGGATTTGAAGTTTCAATCGTAAGTTCTGGAGGCATCCTCGTACAGACGCCTGTATCGCTGACATGATCGAGGAATGTCTTTTTTATCATGAACGCTATCAAGTAGGGATGGGAGGAATTATGAATATACCTGGATTCGTCGCTGAAAAAGCGATCTATAGGTCCCGTGGACGTTATAGAACAGCGATTTCGTCAGTTGTATTCGCCGCTACGAATGGCGCTCAGGACATTTTTCCTGCGGTACCCGTTCCGATAGATGAGCCAGGAAGCGGCGGAACAACCCAATTTGGATGCGGGCGATGTATCAATGGGTGGAAGCAGTGTGTCTGGCCTGAAGAAACTATCCGAGCGGAATGCACGAGCTGTGGCGATTGCACAGCTACGCTTACCGGCGAGTTGATGCAGACATGCCGGAAGGGAAATACGACTTTTACTCAGCCCTGCCAGGTTTGTTTCGACATTCCGCTTCCCTGGCCGATTCCGGATACCACCCTCTGCGTTAATAGCCTCAATCCGATCGACATAACTGTACCTCAATGAGCTTTCGAGGAGTTTTTCAGGACACTCACTCAATACGTGCGCCTTGTGTTTCACCACGGCGAAACGGTATTGGCCGCTTTGAGTCCGGTCTGAATGTTTTTACTGATGTCAATGGAGGAGGAAACTATGCCAAAGTGCGATGGATGCGGAAATGAATATGACAAATCCTTTCAGATTATTGCCTCAAATAAAACTTATACTTTCGATAGCTTCGAATGCGCTATCCACACGCTGGCGCCCACCTGCACGCACTGCAGTGTGAAGATAATAGGCCACGGGTTGGAGAAGAACGGGGCGATGTTCTGCTGTAATCACTGCGCGGAGCAGGAGGGTATAACCGAATTGAAGGATCGTTCGTGAGATCGAATTGTCGGGTTACCCTGCGCTATCCCGACCTACCAAATTGATACTGCCCGTTGATTTAAAAGAGGCGGTGATTTCATGTTACCGCAAAAAATGCTTCAACGTCAGATAGGTTTCGCGTGCGCTTCATTGGCGGCAGGCTTTGCCAGATCCTTCTTCCGTAGGGTTTGATGACGAGGCGCGGGTCACATATCATGAGCACCCCACGATCGCTTTCGTCCCGAATCAACCGTCCGGCTCCTTGCTTGAGGTTAATGACAGCACGCGGCAGTTGATACTCCATGAAGGCGTTACGTCCCTCCTTGTTGATCTTGTCGATGCGCGCCGCGAGAACCGGGTCGTCAGGCGGAGCGAAAGGCAGCTTATCTATCACCACGAGCGACAGAGCCTCACCTCGAACGTCCACCCCTTCCCAGAAGGATTGGCTACCGATCAGTATGGCGTTACCCATTTTGCGAAAACGCTCCAGCATGTGAGAACGCGACCCCTGGCCTTGCAGCAGGAGAGGATATTCCAATTTTTCGCGCTCGAATGCTTCTCGCAACAATTCGTGCACCCGCTGCATTGCCCGCAGGCTGGTGCATAGGAAAAATGCCCGGCCTTGGCTGGCTTTTAAAACCGGCAATACCGCTTTCACAACTTCTTCGGTATATCGAGAGCTGTTGGGATCAGGTAAACCAGTCGGCGCGTAGAGCAGAGCCTGGTTCGCGAAGTCGAACGGGCTTTCCCAACAGGCCGACTGTGCTGTCCTTATCCCCGAATTCAGGCCCATCTCGGCATTGTAATGGGAGAAATCGCCTCTCACCGAAAGTGTAGCGGAGGTAAAAATCCATGCTCTCGGAGTGCCATTCAACTGCTTGTTGAATATTTCCGAAATGGAAAGCGGTGTAGCGTTGAGCTGCAATGCATGGCTGAACACCTCCAGCCAACGTACATATCCTTCGGCCTCGGCCTGATCCCGCCAGCGTTTTATACTTTCGGAGACTTCACGCGTACGCTGCCAGCAATTTTCCAGCCCCTCGGAACGCTCGGCCTGGCTTTCCAGAGTTTCTGCCAGCTCTTCGAGCTTATCCAATAACTCGTTCAGCGCACCACCAAACTTCGCATTTTTCGCTGTTGCCGCCAGGGAAATGCGCATATTCTCGCCCTCGACAGTCAAGCGAAAATCGCGCGTAGCCTTTTCCATGGCCGCAGCAGCGGCGGGCAGGGCGGCAAAATCCTTCGCCCCACGGAGAGCCTCAGCCTCTGTATCCCGTGCCAGCTCCAGCAATTGGCTGGTGCTTACCGATTGACCGAAAAACAGACTGGCGGTTTCCGGCAACTGATGGGCTTCGTCGAAAA
>DATJHX010000006.1:0-2843 GCA_035493655.1 Nitrosospira sp. | reverse complement strand
AGTTACAAAAGGAGTTCGCCAGAGGCAGGGAAGTGCAGCGCTATGAATAAGTTTTCCCTTCCTCGGCATCCAATGCATTTAAAAAATTCTGCAAATCTTTGGGCAGCGGTGCTTCCAGGTGAAGGTTTTCGCCCGTTGCAGGATGCAATATCTCAACCATCGAAGCATGCAGAAACATACGCTCCAGGCGAGCTTGTTGAGTTCGCCTTGCCAGCTCCCTGTTCAGCGCGAAATCCCCGTACTTATCGTCACCTGTTATCGGAAAGCCCAAATGAGCCAAGTGAACGCGGATTTGATGAGTACGGCCGGTTTTCAGTTCCGCTTGCAACAGGCTGAAGTCGCGCCATGCTTTTTTGAGGGTGAAAATAGTGTGAGCGGTCATGCCATCCTTTTCTCGACCCCCGCTTGCCACGGCAACGCGTCGTTCCCCGGCAGCTGTTACATATTTGTTGAGCGGCAGTTTCACGTTCTGCCTGGGATTGCGCCAGACGCCTTTTACCAGCGTCAGGTACTGTTTTTTTATTATCCCCGCCCGTATCTGCCGGTGCAGTTCCACAAGTGCTGAGCGGCTTTTGGCGAGGAGTAAAACTCCCGAAGTCTCCCTGTCAAGGCGGTGAACCAATTCCAGGAATTTCCATTCAGGATGCTGAGCACGCAATTGCTCTATGACGCCCAGGCTGATGCCGCTGCCGCCATGAACCGCAACCCCGGACGGTTTGTTGACTACCAGGAGAGGCTCGTCCTGGAACAATACTTCAAACCGGATGTATCGGATTTTGCCTGCTTTTTGTTCCGGCGGTAAATTCTCTTCGACTGTTTTTACTGGGGGAATGCGCACAACATCGCCCAGCTGGAGATGATAACCTGCTTCAACGCGTTTGCTGTTAAGCCGCACCTGGCCGCTACGCAAGAGTTGATAGATATGACTCTTGGGAACTGCCTTCAGACGTTTGATCAGGAAGTTATCGATGCGCTGGCCACTGCTGTCCTCCGCAATCGTTTCTTTAACTACCGCGCGTGAAGGAAATTCTTTGCCCAAATCCTTAATTCTACTTATACTTATCAACCAGGGGTTACCGCCTATCTTTTATCCCTTTATCCGGCGCACAAATTAGCGCTGTTGATGGGATTCATCGGCGAGTGTGGCAAGAGCCAGCCCCGAGATCTGGTTAAAGTCGCTCACCAATAAAGTAGCGATAGTAATTGATTTGCGCGCTCAAAGCACACGTTGATTTCAGTTTTCGGTTTCGAAGGTCCACTCGTGGATGATAACTATAGTTGAAACCTGATTGAAACTTGATTTTTCAGGTTCTGCTTGGAAAAAGCAGGACTTTATTGACAAGCCAGAGAGATAGTCACCTTTTATTGCAGCCAGATACCATGATCAAGTTGCCTGACTAAAAAGTCTCGTATACGCGCGGAAGCATACCTTTCCTGTGCGTAGGCTGTCTGCCCGTGACTAAGAGCGCGGGAGGCATAAAATGAAACGCATGTTATTTAATGCGACACAGCCGGAAGAATTGCGTGTCGCGATTGTCGATGGTCAGAAGCTTATTGATCTTGACATTGAATCCTCCGCCAAGGAACAACGCAAGGGCAACATCTACAAGGGTGTAATTACCCGAATTGAACCCAGCCTGGAAGCCGCGTTCGTCGAGTATGGTGGCGAACGCCACGGTTTTCTCCCCTTCAAGGAAATTTCCCGCTCTTACTTCCGGGAAGGTACGACGGATCCGACTCGGGCCCGGATTCAGGATGCCCTCCGTGAGGGCCAGGAACTCATTGTCCAGGTGGACAAGGATGAACGCGGAACCAAGGGCGCAGCGATCACGACTTACATTTCGCTGGCTGGCCGTTATCTGGTTCTGATGCCCAATAACCCTCGCGGCGGCGGTGTTTCACGCCGCATAGAGGGTGAGGACCGCGCAGAACTGCGCGATGTCATGTCACAGCTCAACATTCCTGCCGGCATGAGCATCATCGCTCGTACCGCCGGGATAGGCCGCAGTGAAGAAGAGTTGCAGTGGGATCTGAACTATCTTCTGCAACTGTGGCGTGCGATCGAGGATGCATCCAGCAGCCAGAGTGGCGCTTTTCTGATCTACCAGGAAAGCAGCTTGGTCATACGCGCCATCCGCGACTATTTTCATCAGGAAATTGGCGAAATCCTGATTGATACCGAGAACATCTATGAGCAGGCATGTCAGTTCATGAGTCATGTCATGCCGGCTAACGTGAGCCGCGTCAAGCTCTATCGGGACGACGTACCGCTATTTTCCCGTTTCCAGATCGAGCATCAGATTGAAACCGCTTATTCGCGCCAAGTCACCTTGCCGTCAGGGGGCGCCATTGTCATCGATCATACTGAAGCCCTGGTATCGGTCGATGTAAACTCCGCCCGAGCCACCCGCGGTGCCGATATCGAGCAGACAGCGCTTAACACGAACCTGGAGGCGGCCGATGAAATTGCGCGGCAGTTGCGGTTACGCGATCTGGGTGGTCTCGTAGTAATCGACTTTATCGATATGGAGATCGCCCGCAACCAGCGGGAGGTGGAAAACCGCTTGCACGACTCGTTGCGCTACGATCGTGCGCGAGTGCAAATGGGCAAGATTTCCCGCTTTGGCCTGCTGGAATTATCCCGCCAGCGCTTGCGGCCGTCGCTGGGCGAGAGCAGTTATATTTCCTGTCCCCGCTGCCATGGCACCGGTCACATCCGTGGCACCGATTCCTCCGCATTGCATATCCTGAGAATCATCCAGGAAGAAGCGATGAAAGAGAATACTGCCGTGCTCCACGTCCAGGTGCCCATTGACGTCGCAACATACCTATTGAATGAAAAA
>DATJHX010000005.1:0-9788 GCA_035493655.1 Nitrosospira sp. | reverse complement strand
CTTGGAGCCAGGCGCAGCGTCATTTTATCGACCCACATCCTGTCCGAGGTCGAGGCGGTATGTACCGGTGTACAAATCCTGCACGAAGGCCGCCTGGTGTTCGCCGAGTCAATAAGCGGGCTGAAACAGAAGGAAGCAAGCCTGGAGGAAATATTTGTACGCCACACCATGAATACCGAATGTCCTGCCAACTCGTGATCTTATGCTGACGATTGCGCGAAAAGAATTAAAAATCCTCTTCAGTTCCCCGTTGGCATGGATAACCCTCGCGTTGGTGCAATGCTTGCTGACCTGGGTTTTTCTGACCCATCTGAATATTTTTTTGCAAGCTCAGCCACAATTGATAAAGATCGCCAATCCTCCCGGACTGACTGAGATGATTATCGTCCCATTGTTCGCCATGGCCGCGGTAGTGCTGTTGATGATCACGCCCCTGTTGACCGCGCGTCTTATCGCAGAGGAACGCCGCAACCACACGTTAACCTTTCTGGTATCCGCGCCTATTTCAGTGGTCGATATCGTGCTGGGTAAATTTCTAGGGTTGATGATTTTCTTTTCAACGATCATTGCCCTGGCCGTCGCATTGCCGGTTTCGCTGCTTGCTGGCGGCTCGCTCGATTTCGGCTTGCTACTGGGCAATGCCATTGGACTGTTTCTGCTCTCCGCCTGTTTCGTTTCCCTCGGGCTTTATATTTCCGCAATGAGCGCTCAGCCTGCCACCGCAGGCGCC
The DNA here is from genome assembly GCA_035493655.1 of Nitrosospira sp. Classification (GTDB taxonomy): domain Bacteria; phylum Pseudomonadota; class Gammaproteobacteria; order Burkholderiales; family Nitrosomonadaceae; genus Nitrosospira. The sequence goes on along the minus strand of DATJHX010000005.1, from coordinate 9,058 downwards.
GGCACAATCGGTATATTGCTGGGGCTGTGGCTCATAGATGACATGGCGGATGAAGATAAATTTGGCATTACACGCCACTTTTCCCTGCTTGCCCATTACGAAGGCTTCAATCGCGGCATGATCGATACTTTTGATCTCGCCTATTTTGCTCTCTTCGTTCTCCTCTTTCTCACGCTATCCGCATGGCGGCTGGATAAGGAGCGGATAAGCGGTTGAAACAGTTCGAACAGTGAATTATGGCGTTAGCGAATATTAGGCTGCGCCTGCGCCGAATGGCTCAAAATGGGCTGTTTGTAGCAGCGCTGATCTTGCTGGCCGGGCTGTTGGGCTTTCTGGCCTTGCAGACGCGCACTCAATGGGACATCAGCCAGGGCAAACGGAACAGTTTGAGCCAGGTGAGTGTTGAAGCGTTGAAAAAGTTTGACGGTCCGCTCACCGTCACCGTATATGCCACAGCCCAGGATCCCCAACTGGGAAATGTGCGCAAAATGATCGAAGAATTTCTGATTCTCTACCAGCGCATCAAACCTGATCTGAAGGTCATATTCATCGACCCGGTGGAACAACCGATGGCTGCTCAGGAGGCCGGTGTCCAGGTCAACGGAGAAATGGTGGTCGAATTCGACGGCAAGCGCGAACACCTCACAATTTTCAACGAACAGGCATTAACCAGCCTGCTGATGCGGATGGCGCGGCCGGGTGACAAACGTATTCTGGCCCTGGCCGGCCATGGGGAACGCAAGCTCGATGGTATTGCCAACCGTGATCTCGGCGAGTTTGGCAAACACTTGTTATCGAAGGGCTTCAAAATTGGTTCGCTCAATCTCGCCATTACTCCGAACGTGCCGCGCGATGCCAGCGTGCTCATTATTTCCTCTCCGCAAGCTGATCTGCCGGAAGGCGAAGTTGAAAAACTGCTCGCCTATGTCGCACAAGGGGGTAGTCTGTTATGGTTACTGGATCAGGAACCTCTACACGGACTTCAGCCATTGGCTGAAAAACTCGATCTGACACTCACGCCCGGAGTGGTAATTGATCCTCAGGCCCAGCAGTCAAGGATGCCGATTACGTTTTCGCTCGGCGCGAGTTATGGCCATCATCCGGTCACTGATAACTTCGACCATGCGACTGTGTTTCCTTTTGCCCGCCAGGTAACTGTCAACGAAAATGAAGAATGGCGCTCTGTTCCCCTTGTGGAAGCTGCGCAAAGCGGGTGGGTGGAAACGGGCAAACTTGGCGACGGCATGGTCTTTGATGAAATGTATGATGTATTGGGGCCTGTCAATATTGCGGTTGCGCTGAGCCGAAGCGTGCAGGACCGTGAGCAGCGCATTGCGGTCGTCGGCAGCAGCCACTTTCTGGCCAACAATTACCTCGGCTATGGCAAGAACCTTGATTTTGGTATTAATCTCGTCAATTGGCTTGCAGGGGACGAAAATCTCATTTCCATTCCACCTCGCGCCACATCCGACAGCAGCCTGACCTTGAGTGAAGGAACGCAGACTGCCATTATCGTTGGTTTCCTCATCATTTTGCCGCTCGCCTTCTTCGCAAGCGGGTCATTTATTTGGTGGAGGCGAAGAAGAAGATGAATAGACAATTTTCCGAATTACTCATGCCTGAACTACCTGAGCTGCATGCCTGAATTGCCGGAAGTCGAAGTCACCCGTCGCGGTATTGCCCCTCGCGCCGAGGGGCGCTGCATTATCAGTGCAATGGTGAGAAATCCGGGGTTGCGCTGGCCAGTACCCCCCGATCTGCGAGAAAAACTTACTGGCCAGAGTATCGGCAACGTATCTCGGCGCGCCAAATACCTGCTGTTCGGCACGGGCAAGGGCACGCTGATCGTGCATCTGGGCATGTCTGGCAGCCTGCGGCTGTTGCTCGCCGCAGCAGCGCCGCCACCGGGAAAGCACGATCATGTTGATCTGATTCTGGATAACGAGTCGGTCCTTCGCTTCAGGGATCCGCGCCGTTTTGGCGCCATGCTCTGGGAAACAGGCGACGTCATGCGTCATCCGCTATTGGCTCAATTGGGACCCGAGCCGCTCACCGAAAGCTTCAGCGGCAGTGTGCTGTATAAGCAAACCCGGGGGCGTAGCGCCAGCATAAAACAAGTGCTGATGAACAGCCACGTTGTTGCGGGTGTTGGCAATATTTACGCGAATGAGGCGCTCTTTGGCGCCAGTATTCATCCAGCGACCGCAGCGGGACGGATTGGTTTAACGAGATATGAAAGGCTCGTGCAGTCGATAAAGGAAACGCTCAATCGAGCAATTGAGGCGGGCGGCAGCAGCCTGCGTGATTTTGTCAACAGCGAAGGCCATCCGGGCTACTTTCAACAGCAATACTGGGTGTATGGAAGAACCGGGCAGCCATGCCGGAAATGCGGTATACCCATCATTCATGTGACGCAGGGGCAGCGTTCGAGTTTTTACTGTCCGTATTGCCAAAGATAAGCGGCAATACGGACAGTAGGCGCCAATAGGCCTCTTACCGAGGATGACGCCATTCGTGATGCTATAGCCTTGGATGCGATGAATGGCTATAAGCGCGCATATCTGGAATTGTAATTCCTTTGTAATTCCTCTCACCTTGAGCACGAGGATAATGGTATTCCACGAAAAACTACTCGCGCCAATCGGGTAAATTTCAAGACAGAATGGGACGCTCAACAATAATCCCAAAACCCACGGAGCAGCGGCCACTTATATTGAGGCTACTTCTTCTCTGCTACATGCTGTTTTTTATCGTTCAGGTTCGGGCCGGAGTTACCGAACCCGATCCACGGGGCGAAGAAGAGTTCGATTTCATGAATATACTGGCGAAGAAAGGCCTTCACGATCTGAAGGACGAGCGCTGGAATGCCTATGGGCAATTTACCTATATCTCCAGTTGGAAAGGGGCATTTCCGGCTTTGTATACCAACCTGAATGGCAGCACCAGTTCATTATTACCCGGAAGCGAAAGAAGTTTTACGGGGACCGCCACACTGTACCTGGGACTCAAGACATGGCGTGGAGGAGAGATTTATTTTGTCCCGGAAATGATTTCCATGCGGCCGTTATCGGATTTGAAAGGGTTGGGCGGAGCGATACAAAACTTCGAGCTGCAAAAAGGCGGCTCGGAAACGCCGATCTATTATCAGTCGCGGTTGTTTTTCAAGCAGACGTTCGGGTTTGGAGGGGAGCGCATCCAGCTCACTTCCGATCCGATGCAGCTTGGGACAACGGTCGATAGCAGGCGCCTCGTCGTCAGGTTCGGCAATTTCAGCGTGATCGACTTTTTCGACAAGAATGCGTACTCGGGCGATCTTCGCAGGCAATTCCTGAATATGGCCTTCATGACCTACGCAGCCTTTGATTTCGCCGCGGATGCAAGAGGGTATACCTGGGGTGGGGTAGCCGAATATTTTCACGATGATTGGACGATGCGTTTTGGCCATGTAGCCACCGCCGCCGATCCCAACCAGCTTCCCCTGGAAATGAGAGTATTCAAATATTACGGGCAGCAGATTGAAGTTGAGCGCAGGCATCTATTGCATGGCCGTCCGGGTGCTGTAAGAGTGCTGGCCTACAGGAATCACGAAAACATGGCCAGGTTCAGCGATGCCATTGCCGCTTTCCAGGCGGATCACAATAAAAATGCCACAACCTGTAACGGCTTCAATTACGGATCAGGCAATGCGGGCGCGCCGGATTTATGCTGGGCCCGCAAACCGAACGACAAGATGGGCATAGGGATTAATTTCGAGCAAGAGGTACTGGATGACGTTGGCGTGTTCTTTCGGGGGATGTATAGCGATGGCAGAACCGAAGTATATTCCTATACCTCAACCGACAGATCGATCGCACTGGGCGCGTTAGGCAACGGCTCGCGCTGGGGACGGCAAAAAGATTTGCTTGGAATTGGATTTGCCGCAGGCTGGATTTCGAACCAGCATGCCAAATACCTGAACATGGGCGGTGTTGACGGATTTATTGGGGACGGCCGGATCAAGGCGCGCCCCGAACATGTGGTGGATATTTTTTACAGCGTCAAGGTAGTGAGTTCCTTGTGGATAACCGCAGACTATCAGCGTATCACCAACCCGGGCTTCAATGCCGATCGCGGCCCCGTAAATGTTTTCGGGATGAGGGTTCATGCGGAGTTTTAGCTACCTCATAACCTGATTCAATTAAAGCACAACGTTGGTATATCATCCTGGTTTCATCGCACTGTAAGATCATTATGAATATCTGTTTCATCGGCGGCGGCAATATGGCAGGTGCATTGCTAGGGGGACTTTTACAGCAAGGTTACTCACCTGCGCAAATTGGCGTAGTGGAGATCAACGCTGAACAGCGTGACAGGATAAAGCGTGAATTCAGTGTAGAGGCAACAGCGGAGTTAAGTAACGGCGTGGCGAAAAGTGGCGAGGCCGGTCCTGGCGTGATAGTGCTCGCGATAAAACCCCAGCAGCTTTCAATGGTGGCGCGCGAGCTTGCACCCCTGCTTTCTGACCAGCTTGTCATCTCTATTGCCGCTGGCATTCGTGCAACGGATATATCGCACTGGATGGGTGGTTACCGGCAAGTAGTGCGTGCGATGCCCAATACTCCGGCCTTGGTTCGAGCGGGCGTGACGGGCCTCTATGCGTTACCCGGCGTCGATAAGGAAAGAAGAGCCCATGCGGAGACCATACTCGGCACGGTAGGCTCCATTGTCTGGTGCGAACAGGAAGAACTGCTGCACGCGGTCACCGCGGTGTCGGGCAGCGGTCCCGCGTATGTGTTTTATTTCATTGAAGCAATGCAGCAGGCCGCGCTTGAGCTTGGATTGAGCGCGGCCCAGGCGCGGCAGTTGAGCCTCGAAACATTTTTTGGCGCGGCGAAGCTTGCGATCCAGGACAGGGAAAATACCGCTGTGCTGCGCGTCCGGGTAACGTCACCGGGCGGCACTACGGAACGCGCAATAGCTTCTCTGGAGAATGACGATGTCAAAGGCGCGATCGTCAGGGCGATTAAAAAATCATACCAGCGATCACGCGAACTGGGCGATGAGCTTGGCAGTACATGAGATGAGATTTGATCCAGGGACCGTAATCAGGGAGCCATTATGCTCAACCAGATGCTGATATTTCTGCTCGATACCCTGCTGGGATTGTTTTCCCTGGCGCTGCTGCTGCGTTTTTACATGCAGTTGCTGCGCGCACCCTACCGCAATCCACTATCGCAATTTCTTATCGGAGTTACGGATTTTATGGTAAAACCCGCGCGCCGGATAATTCCCAGCTTTCGCGGTATGGATCTTCCCACTCTGCTGCTGGCGTGGCTTGCGCAATTGTTGCTGCTGGTAGGAGTACACACGCTCCAGGGTTACAACTTCAGCTCGACTATTGGCATCGCAATTGGAGGACTTGGTCTGCTCGCTCTTGTGGAGATCATCAAAACGACACTCTACATTGTGATGGTAGCTGTAATCATGCAGGCCGTCCTTTCCTGGTTCAATCCATACAGCCCGCTGGCTCCGACACTTGACAGCTTCACCCGGCCTTTCCTGGGGGTGATCCGCAAAAAGCTTCCTCCAATCGGTAATGTTGATTTATCGCCGCTATTTGTGCTGATTGGAATACAGTTGCTGTTGTTTCTGGTTGCGGGTGTCGAGAAGGAAATTTCCCGCCTGTTTTGAATCTCAGCCAATGCCTCACGTGTCCCGCATCTGGTGCCGAAGCGATAAGGATGAAAGCGGGCATCGCCTTATCCTTACCCTGCACGTCCAGCCCCGCGCGAAACGCACCGAAGCCGTGGGATTGTACGGAGATGCACTGAAAATCAGGCTCGCCGCGCTGCCTGTAGATGGGGCCGCCAACTCCGCATTACTGGAGTTTCTAGCCGAAATCTTTGATGTGCCGCAACGTCAGGTGACACTCAAGCACGGGCTTACCGCCCGCCGTAAAATCGTTGAGATCAGGGAAGCGGCCCGAGGGCCCGATGCGTTGTTTAAATAGATGAACTATTTGGCAATAGTAATGCTCGGCACGCCAACGCGCGGCAAATCCGTTATGGTCATTTGAAACAGGAGATACAGCATCTGAAAAGCGTCCCGGTTCCACCGGGCAAGCGGGCCCTCCGTGTTCACGGTGTAATATTGTCCTTGAGAGTGAATTGATAATTCACCTCTGGGCGGAGCTGAATCTGAAATAATCAATTCCATGGTAGAGTCTGGATTTTCATTATTTGCGATAGCCGGTGTCCGTGGATCAGGCGCGACATGGTATTCCGGCTCATCACCCATCGAATGGCCCAGGAAATACAGGATGGAATGGAAGCTCCTGAGGCGGAACACGCCTTTCACCGGCCATTCCCCGCCAGGATGCCCAGCGCGTATGTCAAATGCAAGATCATTCGCGATCCAGTCCCCTGCCCGCTCATTGAGTTGAGCGCGCTCGCTCGGCGGCAATGTAGCGGGATCATAGTTGGTGATGAGGATCGGCCCGATGGTCTGCTTGCGGAGCGTGTACGTGTTGTCCTGCCCGTTATAGAGTATGGAAAACTCCTTCTCTAAATTCTGAAAGCCTTCGGCCGAAACCGCGCCAGCAGGAACGGTCCAGGTGCGCTCAAGGGTCAAAGGTTCGGCATAAAGCCGGTTTTGATCCTGAATAGCGGAGAGATGCAAAACGATGCGGCGAAACATCTCATAGCCGCTCGAATCCAATGGCGCGTTGCGATAAATAACCTCCGGCATGGGCTCGCGGATGCGCACCTCCTGAGCCATCAGCCTCAGCAAGAGGTCGATATCATAGCGCTGGCGCAGCAGAAGGGTGAGCTTGCTTTGCTGAAAAGGAGTCAGCAGCCGTTTGGTGAATTCCTCCCCTTCGATCGGAACAATACTGATTGTAGGATTTTCCGCCACACTGCCGCCGAATACGGGCATAAGCAGGCCACCGGCATTTCCGGTCAATGCGGGCGTGCCACCTGCGCTGAACCGAAAATCGAAGGTAGCGGCGATGTTGGAAACGCCGGTGAAATGTATGGGCTGGCGCTGATGTGCCCGTGCGATATTCATTAATAGCTGCTTAGAGGCAGCACTTACAATAGCCTCGTCATAGGCGCCCACCGCGCGGTTGAGTGCTATGGGCGATATGCAGCCGGAAAGCGCGAACATTGGTATTATCCATAGCAAAGTCGGGAACTGGCGAAAGAGGCGGAACAGGCGGAACGGACGCACGCTATCTAGAAATAAGGTTTTCATGTGGGCGAAAGACAGGATAAACGAGGCTTTGATTAATAGTCTGCGGAATTTCAAAGTAGCGAGCTTCAGAAATACCAGGCCTGTATCCCATTCCCCGCATATTGCTGATTATCCGAATATCATTACAAGAAAGAACCTGGAAAGAAAAAACCTGGCTGGAAGCAAGAAGCTGATCAGGAACCTGGGAGAGCTTTCCAAGTCTATCTCTGGCTAGACACTATATCCAATCAAACAGCGGGTCAAGGCCTTGGCGATAGCGAAAAATGACAGCGGTTCCGGTAAGCGCACGGCCTCGCCTCCTGTTTAACGCAGGTCAGGAGAGTCTTGTACTATAACGATGTACTTAAATTGGGCGACTGGACATTTTTTTGCTATATTTGGCGCCGGAGTGGCAAAGTTGATGCTTAAGCGGGGGTATTGGTAGGCCTCATAAGAGGAGAATCGCATGAAAAGGATTTTGCTTGTATCCGCTTTAACCTGTGTGATCTCGACCGGAGCGTTTGCCGATGAGGAAGCCGCATCTCCCGGCAATCCCGGCAATTCGGCCCAGATGTCGCGCACGATCGAGGTAACGATGGAGGATAACCGCTTCAAGCCCTCCGAAATAAATGTGAAACAAGGTGAAACAATTAAATTTAGGCTCAAGAATGCCGGCAAGAAAAAGCATGAGATGGTGATCGGTACTCCTGAAGAATTGGACAAGCATGCCAAAATGATGAAAAAATTTCCCGATATGGAACATTCTGAACCAAACATGATTACAGTCGACCCAGGGAAAACCGGGGAACTGATATGGCAATTCACCGAAGCCGGTACGGTTAATTTCGAATGTACGCTACCCGGCCATTTCAAAGAGATGCGCGGAACAGTCCTGGTGGAGGCCAAATGAAAACACCCATTCGCACGCTGTTGGCCGGGTCTATCCTGGCCGTTATTCTATCCGGCGCTGTGATCGCTCATGCGGCGCCAACAGTCGAAGTCTACAAGAGCTCGACCTGCAAATGCTGCGCAAAATGGGTTGACCACATGCGCGAAAACGGTTTTACCGTTAACACCCACGATGTCGGTAACAAGGAAGCGCGCGAGCGGGCCGGTATTTCTACCAATCTCGGTTCATGTCACACCGCTCTTGTGGACGGTTATGCCATTGAGGGCCATGTGCCGGCGGACGACATCAAGCGCCTTCTCAAGGAGCGTCCCCGGGCGATCGGCCTGACTGCACCGGGCATGCCGCACGGCTCTCCAGGGATGGAGGGCGCGCGCAACGATCCTTATGATGTGCTTTTGATCAATAAACAGGGCGACACGACGGTGTACAGTCATCACTCCCCTTCCGACCCGAAGCCATCGATGATGAGGTTGAAGTGAAGCCTATGAAATTCTGCATCATGAGCAGCAGACTGTGAGTATCCCTTATTTCTTCATGATAAGCGCCGCGCTGGTTATTGCCGGCTGTGGCGAATCTAAACCGCCCGCCGCCACATCGTCACCATCCGCCGCCGTACCCGCCCCGCCTGCTGCTAAAGAACCTGTTCCTGCGGCCGAGCCGGCCAAGCCAGCCGCGGAGTCAGCCCCACCTGTTGTCGCCGCCGGGCAGCCAAAAAACCTGGCCGCGCGAAAACTGGATCCCGAAAAGATCAAGCGGGGCGAAGCAGTTTACCGCAAAAATTGCGCAAGCTGCCATGGACCAAACGGGGAAGCTACGCCGGGTTGGCGCAATCCGGGAGCCGACGGCAGGTATCCGCCTCCACCATTGGATGGCAGTGCCCATGCGTGGCATCACTCGACTGAAACACTCGAAGAAATGATCCGGAAGGGGAGTCCG
>DATJHX010000004.1:0-6710 GCA_035493655.1 Nitrosospira sp. | reverse complement strand
CCATTTGCGAATGCCAGGAATCTGGGCACCCTCCTCCGGCTGCACGCCGATGATCTGGATTTCAGGATTTTTTTCCTTGAAATATCTGGAGCAACCCATAATCGTACCCGTGGTGCCCATGCTGCTCACAAAATGGGTAATGTTCCCACCGGTATCCCGCCAGATCTCAGGACCTGTCCCCTCGTAATGGGCCCGAGGATTATCCGGACTGGCAAACTGGTCGAGAATGATTCCACGCCCCTCGTCGCGCATGCGCTCGGCCACATCCCGTGCCTCCTCCATGCTGCCCTCTTTTGAAGTCAACACGATCTCGGCGCCATAGGCCCTCATGGATTGACGCCGCTCCACGCTAAGATGCTCCGGCATCACCAGTATCAAGGGATAACCCATGATCGCCGCGGCCAACGCCAGCGCGATACCGGTATTGCCACTGGTGGCCTCGATCAACGTATCACCTGGCCTGATGTCGCCACGCTCCTGGGCGCGGGTAATCATCGATAATGCCGGACGATCCTTTACCGAACCTGCGGGATTATTCCCCTCCAGTTTGACGAGAACAATATTGCTCGTAACCCCCGGCAAGTGCTTGAGTTTTACCAGGGGCGTATTACCCACAAAATCTTCTATGGTTTTGAACATGGCAGGCATTTGCAAAAAGTTACAATAGCATCATAAAGAGTAGCTACAAAAAAAGCTGGCATACCTGTTTCAGGTAGGTAGTAGTAGCCAGTAGGATGGGTGGAGCAAAGCGCAACCCATCGATGATTGATGGGTTTACGGCTTAACGCCTCTACCCATCCTACAGCACACGTGGGCCGTCGGGATGTTTTTGCTATTTCTATTTGATAGCGGATTTGCTGTCCTCCCTGGCTGTTGTACCGCCCACAGTAATATCCTTGCGCACCTTCTTCATGATAGCCGGACCAATACCCTTAACCTTCTCCAAGTCATCGGGCAACTTGAATGAGCCATTCTTCTTGCGATACTCGACAATTGCCTTCGCTTTGGCCGGTCCAATTCCTTGAAGCGTTTCCAGGTCGGCTTGATTTGCAGTGTTGATGTTCACGGCGGCGAAGGCGCCGCCGGTAAAGGCGAGCAGCATGATGAGAATTAGAAATAGTTTCTTCAATCTCTTCTCTATGTATGCCTACTAGCGAACTTCTGCCACTAAAAGGCAATCAACCAAATCATTAGAGTTGGCCATGCATCACATCAAAACGGAATATCATCATCCATATCATCAAACCCACTGCTGCTTTTAGCAGGCGCTTTACTGCTAGGCGAACTTGGCGCAAAACCGCCCTCGTCCCTGTCAGGGGCCTCATAACCGGCGCTGCCGGGTTTGCTGCCAAGCATTTTCATATCGGTGGCGATGATGTCGGTGGTATAGCGCTCGACGCCCGCCTTGTCGGTCCATTTACGAGTTTCCAGTCGTCCCTCAACATAGACTGAGCGGCCCTTCTTCAGGTACTCTCCCGCGATTTCGGCAAGCTTGCGGTAAAACGTAACGCGATGCCATTCGGTTTTTTCCTGCTTTTCGCCGTTCTTGTCCTTCCAGGTCTCAGTGGTTGCCAAGGTGATATTGGTCACCGCATCACCATTTGGCATATAGCGTGTTTCGGGATCCTTTCCAAGGTTACCGATAAGTATGACTTTATTGACTGATGCCATTTATGCTTCTCCTCCTAATAATTGGGCAACGCCTTGTTCATCGAAGCCCCTCATATCCACTTTCAGGTAGGCCACGCCCTCGCTCGCGAGCACCAGCGCTTCATGCACGCCGGGCAGTGCGGCCAATTGACGCGACAGCCCGCTGGCCTTGCCTGTATCCATTTCCTTGACATGGTACATCCGGGTGCGCACGGCCGCAGGTGCTTTCATGGTAACGGCAAATATCAGCCAGAGCATGAGAAGCGCACCGCAGAATGCAAACAGTGCCGAACTGCCATGGTTCCCGTACAGGTAGCCGCCCACGCTTGCGCCTACAAAAGTGCCGAGAAATTGAACGCTACTATAGACACCAATAGCGGTGCCCTTGGCGCCGACCGGCGCAATCTTGGAAATAAGCGAGGGCAGTGTTGCTTCCAGCAGGTTGAAAGCAGCAAAGAATACCAGCAAAGCTATTGTGGTGCCCCATAATGAATCAAACCCATAGGCCAGCAGTATCTGGCTGATCAGCAGCACAGCAACCGAGGCGACAAACACCTGTTTGAGTTTCGCCTTTTTTTCCCCATAGATGATTGCGGGGACGACCAGTACCATGGACAGGAGCAATACCGGCAAATAAACCTGCCAGTGCTGGTCCGCTGGCAGCCCGGCCGTACGCAATGACAGCGGCACCACCAGCCAGAGGGCCATCAGCACTGCATGCAATGCGAAGACGCCAAAATCCAGCCGCAGCAGCTCTCCATTGCGCAGCACATTTTGAAACCGCCCAGCGGAGGCTTCGGTATCCGAATGAAAACGACTGATGGCCGGATTGGGAACTATCCTCGAAACAACCACCATCGCCAGCAGCGCCAGCACGCCGGTCATGACGAAAATTCCCGGCACCCCGATCAGGCGGTTTAGCGCGGGCGCGATAACCAGGGAAAGCGCAAAGGTAGCGCCTATGGTCATGCCGATCGTAGCCATCGCCTTGGTGCGATGCTCTTCGCGTGTCAGGTCGGCGGCAAGCGCCATGATGGCCGCCGAAATCGCTCCCGCGCCCTGGATGATTCTGCCGAAAATGACCCCATATATGTCCGTGGCGGAGGCCGCGACAAAGCTGCCGAGGGCAAACAGTATCAGGCCCCCGTAGATGATGGGTTTGCGCCCAAACCGATCGGATAGCCAGCCGAATGGGATTTGCAACAACGCCTGGGTCAGCCCGTATGCGCCAAGCGCAATACCAACGAGCGTATAGTTGCTGCCGCCCGGCAGATGCTCGGCGTAAAACCCGAATACGGGAAGGATGATGAACATCCCCAGCATGCGCAGTCCATAGATGCTGGCGAGGCCGGCGGTAGCGCGCATCTCTGTCGGCGACATTTTCTCGGACAGCGGGGAAGTGGCGGAAGGGGACATGAATCAGATTGGCAACAGAATTGGGAAAAGGAGGGAAACTTGCGTATATTAGCAGGTTTGACCAATGCTCAGATAGCCTCAGCAAGAGGCAAGCTGCCAGGCCTCGCAGGAGCTAACGGCAGCGGAAAGGATGGATGGAACTCATAAGAATTCGCGGCGCACGCACGCACAACCTCAAAAATGTCAGCCTTGATCTGCCGCGGAACAAGCTGATCGTTATTACCGGCTTATCAGGGTCAGGCAAGTCGTCGCTCGCGTTCGATACGCTTTATGCCGAGGGCCAGCGCCGTTATGTCGAGTCGCTCTCGGCCTATGCGCGGCAATTCCTGCAGTTGATGGAAAAGCCCGACGTCGATCTGATCGAAGGGCTATCCCCTGCCATTGCGATAGAGCAAAAGGCTACCTCACACAATCCGCGTTCGACCGTTGGCACTGTTACGGAAATCCACGATTACATGCGCCTGCTGTTCGCACGCGTGGGTGATCCGCAGTGCCCCGATCACGGCATCACGCTTACCGTGCAAAGCGTTTCGCAAATGGTCGATCACGTATTGCGGTTGCCTCCGGATACCCGGCTGATGATCCTTGCGCCGCTTGTGGTGGGGCGCAAGGGCGAGCAGATGGATTTAATCGATGAGCTGCGAGCGCAGGGTTTCATCCGGCTGCGAATCGATGGAAAGGTATATGAAATCGATGAACTGCCAAAGCTGGAAAAAAACAAGAAACATACAGTGGAAGTGGTGGTCGACAGGCTCAAAGTCTCTCCGGATTCCAAGCAGCGGCTGGCGGAGTCGTTTGAAACCGCGCTGCGCCATGCCGACGGACGCGCTTTGGCGGTTGAAATGGACACCGGCGTCGAGCATTTGTTTTCCGCCAAGTTCAGTTGCCCGGTTTGCAGCTATTCCCTCCCGGAACTCGAGCCGCGGTTATTCTCGTTCAACAACCCAATGGGCGCCTGCCCCAAGTGCGATGGCCTGGGGAAGATAACTTTCTTCGACCCCAAGCGCATCGTCGCCTTCCCGCATCTATCCCTGGCATCAGGCGCAATCAAGGGTTGGGACCGGCGCAATCAGTTCTATTATCAAATGCTGGCGAGCCTCGCCAGTCATTATGATTTCGACCTGGAAGTGCCTTTCGAGCAGTTGCCCTCTGGTATCCAGGACATCATTTTGAATGGATCGGGCAAGGAAAAGATCACCTTCGCGTATTTGAATGAAAATGGAACGCGAAGCCACCGCAAGCACAGCTTTGAAGGGATCATTCCCAATCTGGAGCGGCGCTACAAGGAAACCGAATCGGTTACCGTGCGCGAGGAATTATCGAAATACCTCAACTCACAGATCTGCCCCGAGTGCGCGGGAACACGGTTGCGCCGCGAGGCGCGCCATGTCCGGGTGGGAGATATGGCCATATATGAGATAAATGCGCTGCCGCTCAAAGAGGCAAAGGCATTTTTCGATCAGGTAAAGCTGACAGGGCATAAACTTGCCATCGCGGAAAAGATCATCAAGGAAATTTCCAGCCGTATCTCTTTCCTCAATAACGTTGGGCTCGATTACCTGTCGCTGGAACGCTCGGCCGAAACCCTGTCCGGCGGTGAATCGCAGCGCATACGGCTTGCCAGCCAGATCGGCTCAGGATTGACCGGCGTCATGTATGTGCTGGATGAACCTTCCATAGGCTTGCATCAGCGTGACAATGGCCGCCTGCTGGAAACGCTCAAAAACCTGCGTGATCTGAGCAATAGTGTCATTGTGGTGGAACACGATCAGGACGCCATTCTTACTGCCGACCATGTCGTGGATATGGGTCCGGGAGCGGGCGAGCATGGCGGCGCAATTATCGCACAAGGCACGCCACAGGCGATTCAGCAGAATCCCGACTCGCTCACAGGCAAATACCTTTCCGGCAGGCTGTCCATCGCCATGCCTGAAAAACGCACCGAACCGAAAGAAGATCGCTGGCTCAGAATAGAAGGTGCATCCGGCAATAATCTGAAGGACGTCAGTCTTAATCTTCCGGTGGGATTGTTCATCTGCATCACCGGGGTGTCCGGTTCGGGCAAGTCCACGCTCATCAATGAAACCCTCTATCGAGCAATGGCGCACTACCTCTACGGCAGCGCCACAGAGCCCGCTCTCCACAAGAGTATCGATGGAATGGCGTTCTTCGACAAGGTCATCAACATGGATCAGAGTCCGATCGGACGCACGCCCCGTTCGAACCCCGCCACTTATACCGGTTTGTTCACACCCATCCGGGAGTTATTTGCAGGCGTGCCTCAGGCACGCGAGCGGGGCTATGGGCCCGGGCGATTTTCCTTTAATGTCAAGGGGGGACGGTGTGAAGCCTGCCAGGGCGACGGCATGATCAAGGTGGAAATGCACTTTCTGCCGGATATTTATGTGACATGCGACGTCTGCCATGGCAAGCGTTACAACCGCGAAACCCTTGAGATCCAGTATAAAGGGAAAAATATCAGTGAAATCCTGCAGATGACAGTGGAGCACGCGCATGAATTCTTCAGTCCGGTCCCGGTGGTCGCGCGCAAGCTGCAAACCCTGCTCGATGTCGGGCTCGGCTATATTACCCTCGGCCAGTCCGCAACCACGCTTTCCGGCGGAGAAGCCCAGCGGGTGAAGCTGTCGCTGGAACTCTCCAAGCGTGACACGGGCCGCACGCTCTATATTCTCGATGAGCCCACGACTGGCCTGCATTTCCAGGACATCGACTTGCTGCTGAAAGTGCTGCATCGCCTGCGCGACCATGGCAATACTGTGGTGGTAATCGAGCATAACCTGGATGTAATCAAGACCGCCGACTGGATCGTCGATCTTGGGCCTGAGGGGGGCAATGGGGGTGGAGAGATCATTGCCGAAGGCACACCTGAAGCAATCACAGCAAACGAGAAAAGTTTTACCGGGCATTATCTGAAAGTGACACTCGGCTCATCCAATCCGCACTTGCAGCACTAACAGCGAATGGAAGCGCAGGAGCATGCCCGAAATCTTCTGCTCAACAGCTTCCATGCCACAATTGCCGCAGCCGATCCTCTGCGTATTGTTCCCCTGTATTTACCGCCATGCCTAAGCGAAGGCAGAACCAGCAGCTCCGGCCGCATCCTGGTGGTTGGAGCAGGCAAAGCCGCCGCATCAATGGCCCAAGCGGTCGAGAACTGGTGGCAACAAGGCACAGGGCGGCATACCGAGCTGGACGGTATCGTTCTTACCCGCTACGGCCATGGTCTGCCGCTGGAAAGAATACATGTGGTCGAAGCGGGCCATCCCCTGCCTGATGCACAGGGTGAACAGGCAACGCGGTCAATTTTGCATGAAGTTCAAAAACTCGGCGCCAACGATTTCCTGCTATGCCTGCTAAGCGGCGGCGGTTCAAGCCTGCTGTCATTGCCCGCGAATGGTGTATCGATCCACGATTTGAGAAGCGTCACCACGGAACTGCTTCGCTGCGGAGCATCGATCCAGGAGATCAACACCGTGCGGAAGCATCTGTCCGCAGTCCTGGGCGGCAGGCTTGCAGCATCCTGCCCCGCGCCGGTTCTGGCACTAATCATCTCGGATGTAACTGGGGACGACCCGACTCATATCGCCTCCGGCCCCTGCGCGCCCGATCCCACAACCTATGCG
>DATJHX010000003.1:0-3600 GCA_035493655.1 Nitrosospira sp. | reverse complement strand
TATGGGTGAATATTAGAGAAGATGATCTATAAGGCCCGAGGGGCTTGTCACGGGCAATATAGTCGGCCATTTCTTCTAGGTCGACCTCGGCCTTGGCGGAAAAAACACGCTGCATGAAAAGTATTGGACCTGCACATCAAGCATGGCCTGATACTTCAAGATGGGCGAAAACATCCTCGGCTGACCCGCCAAGGCTCTCGATCCCTTCACGATTTTTGGCGGGGTATTCCTCAATCTCGATTTCACGCAGTCGCTCCGATGGTCCAGACCTCGTGGCTGAACACCAGGCTGCACGACTACAGCTTTCATGTCGAGGATGGGCGGACAAATAATGGCGGATATGTGGAAGTTTGGATACCTCCCATGAGTTATGTAATGCTCGCCCCCGGATAAGCCTTCCGACAAGTGCTCAGAACAAGCTTATGGGCCCGCAAAAGCTTTTATTGATCAGTTGGTCGAACAAAGTTCTCGGCCGAGGAGAAAGTATGAAGACAAAATATTCCAGGTTTGTTAATTCGATTCTCGTCGGCCTCAGCGTCATTTTTTTTCTTCCCGTCCCCGCCCAGGCTGAAACCTGGATAGGAAGCCTGGCTGTCCGTGATGACGTCGTATGGCCGGGCACGCGTCCGGGAAATTATGGAACCGTTCATTACTTTATTGATGAAAATCAAAACGACCGCATCCCTTTTGACGTATTGGTGCAGGTCGATGCCGATGGTCATGCGCCATCCGAGTTACAGGTGGAAGTCTTTACGAACCTGAACCGGCGAGACTATGCCAAAGTCTGGGAGGACGCGAACGAGGCAGGCGCTCCTAACAGCTATTACATGAGCTATCCCATGACTCATATCGGCCGCGCCGGAAACAAGGAATTGTATAAAGCCTCACTGGCTGTGACGCAAACCGGCGCGTATCGTCTAACCTCACGGTTTCGCATCGGTGATGGGCCATGGCGCTGGCATAATGACTTCCGCGCTGATGGTCGGCTGCAACGCGATTGCGCCATTGTTGTTTCGCCCCGAAAGGTCTTGAGCCTGACGCTCTACGAAGCAAACCCATATGTCGTGGAGGCCACACCTGGAGGAACCGCGCGACAGCGCAGCACCCTGGAGGATTTTACCGACCATGACAACGATGGTTATGATCCGTTCAATCTTCACCATGTTCGTAACACGCTAGGGTTTAATTCACTCTGGCTGATGCCCATCTTCCCCAATACGCACGAGCGCCTGGATCCAGCACAGGGAAAGCGGGTTGAGAATTTCTCTCCGGGCAGTCCCTATGCGGCACGGGATTACTGGTCGGTCAGCGAACGTCTCTCGGATGCGGGCGCCGCCGGCGCATCTATGCTCGAGTTCCAATATCTGGTTGATAAAGCGGAAGAACTCAATCTAAACATTTTCATCGATGTCGCGCTCAACCACGCTGGTCGTGATGTTGTCGTCGGGCAAGGGGCAGTCGATCTGGGTCTCTCTTCACCAAATGAAGCCCAGCAACCCCTTGCACGTATTCATCCCGCCTGGAGCACGAGCAAATCCAATTACCGCTCCCACGCCGGCAACGAGCGTGACATTGCCGAGTATGCTCCGGCTGACCGTCTTGGTGAACACAGGTGGTACGACGCTGGAATTGATTGGTTTTTTGGCGACTATTCCTCGCTGGGACCCAAACCAGGCTCAGGATGGGACACAAGCCGCGGCAGCGCCGAGGACGAACGTGATCTCTTCTATACCGATCTTGATCCGGCTGGCGGCTATGATTTCGAGGTTGTAAATGTCTGGAATTACTTTGCCTACCTCTTCCCCTATTGGCTTGACCGGACGGATAACAAGCTGGACGGTATCCGGGCCGACTTCGCGCAGGGCCTGCCTCCGCAGGCATGGGAGTACATCATCAATAAGACTCGCCAAAAGAAATGGGACTTCATCTTTCTTGCCGAAGCTTTGGATCCTGACCCGATTCGTTACCGGGTGGCGCGTCATTTCGATCTCTTGACCACGGTCGATCACTGGCTATATCGAAATAGCAGCGTGACGATGAGCCAACTCGCCGGCAGCCTCGAACAGGAAGCGAATATTTATGGCTATAACGCACCGGTCCTTCACAATGGAACCAGCCATGATGAAGACGGGAATGCTGATGCATGGCTGATGACTGCTCGCTATGCCGTTGCTGCCGCGCTTCCCGGCGTTCCGATGATATACATGAGCCAACCCCTGGGCGTCGGAAATAAGATAGATTTCCAGAATTCCTGGCAGAACCTCGCCGATTACTGGAGCCGGAACAATGCAAAAGTTTTCGAGATGTACCGCCGGATTAACGCGGCGCGCAATCAAAATCCAGCACTGCGTTCTACCAATCGGTATTTCCTGGCAAGGCAACAGGGGGACGGGTATAACGATACGATTTTCTCTGTCGCCCGATGGCAAGATGATAATGTGTTGCTGGTATTCATAAATCTGCGCGATCGGCAGGCCAGCCCTGAAACCTTCTTCGTGCCGCGAAATATTCCGCTAAAGAGTGGCAGTGGTATACGGTATCAAGCGCGTAACCTGGTCGCAGATGACCCTTCTGCTAACGTTTGGCCTGAAGCAAGAACAACCGAGGATATTTTTACAAATGGCATCTACGTACAGCTCAGTCTACCGAACGAAGTGCAATATCTGCGATTGGACCCGGTACCGTAAATACGCTAAGGCTGCCCGCTCCCGCCCGACTCGCCGAGCACCTGGCCGGTCGCATAGCTCGATTCCTGTGAAGCCAGCAGGACATACAGGGGACCCAGCTCCGCTGGCTGGCCTGGCCGGCCAAGCGGGGTATCTTCGCCGAATGTTGTAATTGCGTCCGGTGGTTGACCGCCGCTCGGTTGGAGCGGCGTCCAGAATGGCCCCGGAGCCACAGCATTCACCCGTATGCCCTGCTTCGCGACCTGCTTGGCAAGGGATTTTGTGAAAGCGACAATACACGCTTTCGTCTGGGCATAATCGAGCAGCATCGGGGATGGATCGTAAGCCTGAACGGAAGCCGTATTGATTATTGTCGCGCCTGGCCCAAAGTGAGGCATGGCCGCCTTGGTAATCCAGAACATCGCATAAACGTTAGTCTTGAAAGTCGAGTCGAACTGCTCGGTGGTAAGATCTGCGATCGAGGGCTGCGCGGTCTGCTTCGCCGCATTATTGACAAGAATGTCGAGCCCTCCCAGGTCTCGCACCGCATCCCCCACGAGCCTGCGGCAGAAACTTTCCTCGCGAATATCGCCGGGGATCGCTATGGCCTTGCGTCCTTCCGCGCGGATCAGGCTGATAACTTCCTGTGCGTCTGGCTCCTCGACAGGAAGATAGTTGATCGCGACATCCGCACCCTCGCGGGCAAAGGCAATGGCTGCGGCACGTCCGATCCCGGAATCCCCGCCCGTAAGCAACGCTTTTCGACCCACCAACCGGCCTGAGCCTTTATAGCTCGTTTCACCGTGGTCGGGACGCGGGTCCATCTTGCCCGCAAGGCCGGGCGGTTCCTGCCTCTGTGGGGGAAAAGGAGGACGAGGATACTGCTTCCTCGGATCCTGTTTGCTGGATTGGCCGGGCACACGTCGCGGCTCGG
>DATJHX010000002.1:0-6634 GCA_035493655.1 Nitrosospira sp. | reverse complement strand
TTTTGCGCACGCACACTGGTCACTGACGACTTTGTTGTCGTGCTTGTGATTGTTTGGCCGCATTGCGCTGCGAGTGCATCATCGGCCGAAATGAGCAGAAAAGCCCGTTAAAATTCCGCTTGTAGTTCCGATTCTTAATTCTTCGAATTTGAGGAGGTTCAATGGAAATCGATCCCAAAATGTCGGCAGCGCTCGGCGACTTCAAGACGCAACTCGAGAAGATCTCAGGCACTGAAATCCAGGCGAGCGCGGACCAGTTGGCCTTTTTCTCTTTTCCTGTGGGATCGGCGTTCTACGAAGAAAATAGCCAGATCACGTCGAGGTTTGTCGTATTACCCGGCAAGTTCTGCATAACGCCCCGCACTCTTCTGGATGCAACCGGCCGCACTTCGACCGGAGCCGATGGAAAACGCGTCTTCCGCCTGAGCGACTTCATTTGTAGCAGTCTCAATTCTTTTTCTGAGCCGGTGTTCTTGCTTGCAACGCCGAAGACGGCGACCCCGTGCTACATAACTTTGACGCACCAGTTGATCAAAGATCCCAACAATCCGAATTCCTTCAATGATGTGGAAATTACGGCCTTCACCTGGAAACCCGGCGGAGAGGCTGACCCGAACATTGCTTTCGATTGGCGCTGCCGGGTCGTCTCGAACCCGATTATCCTTTAAGCAGGGTGTGCCGGATTGGGGGGCGCCTCCGCCTTGTAGCGGTCCCCCCAACCACAAATGATTACTCCACTCTCTAAGGTGAGCTGATCGGGGTTACGGCCTGTGGATTTTCCGGATTTATATGAGCGGCAAGCATATTACGTATGCTTGTGCTGGAAGGTTTGCGCTCTAAACAACGCGGGTTCCCCGCCACGATGAATATAGATACTTGGTATCTATCCTCGATCTCAACGCCAGGGCGATGGCGGGGATGTGCTTATCCTAGAATGACGCTCTTCCAATGTCAATCTGATTAACTGGCGTTTGATTCAACAAGAATTTAAAGGGTGAGGCTGAATTGAATTGCCTGACGCTTGTTGGGATAGGTTGGGTTAGGATCAGTTCGTTTGGGAGCGCGCCTATGAACTCGAGAACCCGGCCCCACTATGAATCTGACCCCACTTACGGAGCGGAATTTGTCCGCCTGATTCCGGGCGTTGGGGGTTGACCTTGCTGCGATAAGATGTTCGTGCGGGCGCCAGCTCAGCGGTGTTTTTTGAGTTGCCACGCGATGTGTTTTGGTTTCATGCTTTTCCAGCCTTGTGACTTTCGCTCCCAAACAATTCTTCCAGCTTTGCTTCGATAATAATATCCTCCATTATCGGATCAGGCTCTCCGCCTCTTGCACGATGCTCTGCATACCATTGATGAATGAGTATCGAGACATTCCCCTCGTCAGTATCTCGAAACTCAGAAATATCAATTCCGCTGGCCTCGCAAATGTCCTCAATAAGAGACCAGTCAAACTCTATACCTCCATCAGTCGAGGAATCACTGGATAGGTTCAGCGCGGAAAAATCGAGGTTTCCTGGGATTATGTTTTTCATTTTGAAAAATCGCCATTATGAACCGATTCGAGCTCAATATGCGCTGCATTCACGGCCCGAAATAGCGGACCCTTGAGCGGAAGAGCTTGATCCCGAGTCAAGCCGGAATGAACACTCATAAATTGCAACAGTATTTATCCTGGACGCCGTCCGGAATGATGATTCATATGAACACCGCGGTGTCCGGCTCAAGCGTGGGATGACGAGTAATCGTTGTATACAGGCTTACTAAGCGTATGCAGGCATAGGGGCCAGCTTTTATGAGAGCAGTGTTAATGGAACTGCTCTTCCCCTCCGCCTGACCCACAGCGTTACCAGTACCATCCCCGCCAGCATCATTGCCCAACCCTCCGGTTCCGGCACGGCAGTGATCATGCCCACTTGGCCGTTGATGCTCACCAGATACAGGTTACCGGAAGAGTCTTCGCCAAACGAGGAAATACCTCCGGAAATGCCATTAGCAGATAGCAGTTCACCGGTTCTGTCGGTCAGATCGGTAATGCCGGAGCCGGTGTAGTGGAATGACATCACTTTATCTGTGATGAAGTCGGCAAGGAAATAGGTTCCTGCCAACCCGTCGATTGCAGACCCATGATATACATAACCGCCGATGATCGAGGCCCCTGCGCCATTGTGATCATATTCATAAATGGGCGGGGTATGATTTGCGATCGGCGGATCGTTGGGAAAGTTCAACAGCGTTCCCTCGAACTCGCGCCACCCATAGTTGGCCCCGGCGACTCCGATATTGATTTCTTCGCGCTTGTCCTGCCCGACATCGCCAATATAGAAAGTGCCGTTTTCCCGGTCAAAACTGTCACGAAAGGGGTTGCGTAGACCATAAGCGTAAATTTCCGGGTTAACATCGCCAGTCATGTTGCCGGATGGTATCGTGTAGCCATATTGCGTTGTATCGCCGGGAGAGCGATCCGCCGATACATCCACACGCAAAATCTTCCCGAGGTCATCGTGAAGGTTTTGCGCTCGGTTCTGCTGATCGTTGGCGCCGCCACCGTCGCCAGTGGCGATATAAAGATCATTGGGCTCGCCGGGGCGAAAAGCGATCCACCCCGCCTTGTGATTGTTCAGCCCGGGGGGTTGTTGCACGGTTAGCACCGTCTGGCCACTTCCGGCATCTGCGAGGTTCGGTTGGGTAGCGTTCGCCTGGTAGGTTGCAACTACGGTATTAAGCGTAGTCTTGTCTATGTAATCAACATAGAAGCGCCGGTTGGTTGCAAAGTTCGGATCGAATGCCATACCGAGCAGGCCGCGTTCTCCCTCTGTGTTGACCGAGTTGGACAGATCCAGAAACGGTGTGGGCAGTACTGCCCCATTCTGAAGTATCTTTATCGCCCCTCCCTGCTCGACAATAAACAGCCGGGAATCCGCGCTCGGAGCGGTAACAAATAGAGGACGGTCAAGCCCGGAGGCAACTATTTTGGTTTGCAAAGGCGGGGCCGCAGCAAAGCCGGTACTGGCAAATCCCACCGCTAATAAGGAAAAAATTATTTTGGTCATCATGGGCCCACGCGATTCATTTGAGTTATACAAGGAAATCCAACCATTACATTAAAGAGAAAATCGACCCTATGGTCCGACAAGTATAAACTTGGCTTGGAGGTGATAAATTCTCCGATGCGCGGAATTTATTTATAGAGCCTTCTATTTCTATAGATAACGTTCGCCTCGTTGTCAACCGCATATTCATTTGCCGGTTTTTTTGCTGCCGGGCTGGCGGTGGAGTTTTTATTCCGCGCTGATGGCTCGGGCTCCCAAAATCCTGCACCGCGAACAGTAAACCGGATTGCTATACTGAAATGCAGCTTGCGCTTGTTCATTGCCGATCGGTGGAGGTCACATGATTCATGAAGTCAAGGGAGATATTCTATTGAGTCATGCTCAAGTTATCGCTCATGCCATTGCGCCGCATGATCGTTTTGAACACGGTCTTGCGTTGAGTTTGCGCGAGCAATGGCCGGCAATGGTGAGGGACTACCAGCACTTCTATCATGCGGCGCAGCCAAAATTCGGCGACACATGGGTATGGTCGGGCGCAATGAGCAAGCACATCATCAACCTGCTCGTCAACGAGATGCCATCGGCCACAGGAGAAAAACCTCGGCACGCCACAACTGAGCATGTCGATCATGCGCTCCGCAAGTTGCGCCATTTGCTGGAAAGCGAGCGATTCGCCAGCCTTGCCCTGCCGCGTTTGGCAACGGGTGCAGGCGGTCTGGATTGGAACACAGTCGAGCCACTGATCGAGCTGCACCTCAGCGGTCTGGCACTGCCCATCTATATCTATGCCGATTATCAGAAAGGTGTGCAGGCAGTCGAGCCGGGGTTGAGTCATCCCGCCTGAACCAGAGCAAACGGAGGTTTGCGACGGGGAAACAGCCACTAGCAGTGGCGGTCAGCCTTAATTGCTCAAGGTTGAGCAACCGGATATGGAGTATGCGCTGCTCAAATTTGTTCACGTTCTAGGCGCCATCCTGCTCTGTGGAGGCCTGGTTGGCGTGAGGCTCTCGTCAAGCCCGATTCATGGGTACTCTTTTTTATTGGCTCAGCAGTTGCCTTGTTGATTGCAGGCTTCCTTGCAGCATATATCCCGAAGCTGTATCCGCAATCATTGCTTTTTGATAGAGGGATGTAAGTGCAATATGTGCTGCGGCTTACCCGGAAGAAACGGTGTTGGCCTGCCTGCAACCCAATCGGCATGTCCGCTACCATAGTAGGGTGAGAACGGATGCCCGCTCTGCCCGCCGGGCATCTCGAAATAACCATGCTCTTCATCGCCAGGCGCTACCGAGAAACGGTTTGCGGCGCCGAAAGAAGGCGCCTGGACGCGCGGCATATTGCTGTCTCCGGGCAGCTCATCCCTTGGCATATCCAGCCAACCTGCGATAAAAGCGGGAAGTGTATGGCTGAACGGGTGCCGGATGCGCGCGGTATTGCGCTCGCCCCAACTGCGCGCTGCAATGCCCCCCGGCTTGTCTTGCATACGCTCGGCCATCCGCTTGGCGCACGTACCGAGCAAATTTTCCCAGTTAGCATACGTTGGCGGCAGCAGGTGTGCTGGACGGCGCTCGATTAATTTCCATACGGCGTGCTCAGCCTGGGTTAATTTTGGCATGGTGAAGTTTGGGTCCTTGCTCCGGACTGCCGCGGCAAAACCATCCAACACACTATCGATGACTTCGTCACGAAATCCTCGTACCAGGCGGTAGGCCACTGATGGTGTCGAGGCATGCCCGTCCCAATCCTTGAGCGCCCGTTGCATTTCGGCGCGCCATGGTGTTGCTTCGGCCTGATTCAAGGTAAGTTCGAGAAGTTGCCGCCAGTGCGCCAGAAACAGTGCGCGATCATCGAGCTGAATGGTGAGCATATCAGCCGCGGTAAAGTGCTCGCGTTGCTGCAAACTGTCGCGGATCTGCTTCGCGCGCGCTCCGAGGTCATAACCGCCATCGCCCAACCGCTCCAGCGTAAGGCCATCGATTGCACGCGCGTTGGCGCTCCATAAGCGCTGCGACGGTGGATTAACGATCAGCGGATATTGCTCGGATGTGAGCCAGCCTTTCCACCCTGTATCTGGTGCGCTCCAGTCCGCGGGAAGCAGCGGATCATAATTCCCTGTTCGCGCGGGGATACGGCCTGCGATGCTCCAGGCGATTTTGCCCGTCCGGTCGCCAACGATAAAATTCTGTGCCGGAATACCCGAGCTTTGGGCGATGGGAATGGCTTCCTCGATGGTTTCCGCTTCCTCCAACCGGGTCAGCTCCATATCTGCCGTCCCGCGCCGGTGCGCGGTCCAGGCCAATGCGAGCGGCATGCCATCATGGTCGGCGGCGAGGATCGGGCCCCATTCGGTTTCGTAAACATCCAGCTTCTCATCCGGTTCGCCGCGTACATGCAGAACCTCGCGGTGAACAGTGACAGATTTCCATCCGGCCGGGCTGCGATAACGGTATGAATCTGCCGGGTCAAGCATGACGCGGACCCAATCCGCGAAATCGCCATAACTGTTGGTAAACCCCCAGGCAATCTGGCGATTGGAGCCAACGGCAATCGCTGGCGTGCCGGGAAGGCTGGCGCCGATATGATCGTTCATAAGTCCAGGACGGCGCGAATTCGGATAGATGAGACGAGTGCGGAACCATATATTCGGTACCCGCAGTTCCAGATGGGTATCGTTCGCGATGAGTGCCGCTCCGCCAGTCAATTGTCCGCCGACCGCAAAGCTGTTGCTTCCGTGCAGGCTGACGTGCAAGCCGTGATGGCGCTCATCGATAATTTTTTGCATCAGGGCGGGATCGATCCGCCGCAGATCGAGTTCTTCAGCGGAAGGCGGTTCCGGCCAGTCAAATGCTGCGCCGATAAGCGGTGCGTCCCAGGCGCCGCCGCTGGCGGTAAGAAACCGGTAAGCGGTCTCAGGCAGGACTGCGTGCATCGTCGAGAAAGCGAGTTCGCGATGGTTGCCCGAATCGTTCAAGGTGAAATACATGGCCTTGACGACCAGCACGCTGTCTTCGCTGCGCCATGGAACTGGATGTGTACCTGTCAGCAGATAAGGGAACGGCCTTGCGTTGAGCGCTTCCAGACCCTGGTTTACCCCGTCCCGATAGGTATCGAGCAACTTCCTTTGCAATGCAGGCAATCCTTCCAGTGTTGCCGATGCGCGCGCACGCATGCGATGAGGCCGCGTTCTGCGATCCGCCGACAAGGCGGCGGGCCCAACAAGCTCCGCCAGTTCACCGGCTGCTCTGCGTCGCATAAGATCCATTTCGAAAAAACGCTCCTGCGCATGAACGTAACCGAGCGCCCATACCATGTCGTGGCGGTCCTGGGCGCGAATCGTCGCGCTTCCCAATGCATCGCGCTCGACCGTTACCGGTGCAGCCAGCCCGGCCGCCTCGACCGTGCCCTTGTACCGGGGCAGGCTGCCGTGCAATGCCAACCAGATGGCGCCCGCCAATAACCCCGCCAGGATAGGTATGGCAAGTGGCAATGCAAGCAGTAGCCGGTAGATCGGGCGGACTTTAACAGTCATTGGAAATGCGGGAAGAAGCAGGGGATTAAAACGGGAGCGACAATGATGTTTCC
>DATJHX010000001.1:0-4998 GCA_035493655.1 Nitrosospira sp. | reverse complement strand
TCTCTAGGAATGTTTTGTCTCGTGATACAACTACCAGATCACCTTTAGCGCCTTCAAGAAGACTTTCCCAAATGAGTTCGTCACCGATCGTATGCTTATCGGGTGAAGTGGGAGGCTGTCCGATAAGCTTGCGCCGATGAGCACGAGTAATAGCGCCCTCACTTGTGCGTATGTATTGACAACTTTTGATCAATTCCTCAAATTCGGAGTGCACCAGATCGGTACTGCTATCCAACGTCCAGCGCATTAATTCTTCAGCCATTCGTTCAGCGATTTCCCTCGCTGAATCTCGTGACTTTTTCCACTCCTGGAACTCGGGCAGCTCTCGTACGACAGCTGTTGTAAAGATCTGCACATTCGAAGTCTTCTTTATGTTTGCTGCCAAATCGACAAGGAGAGCGACACGATTACGCCGAAACTCGGCTACAGTTTGCTCCGTAACTAGAATTCTCTCCGCACGCGCGTGAAGGTCCTTAAAGACCTTGAGCCGATCCGTGGCAGATTGATAAAAATCAAGAAATACATTCGTGTCGATATAAATATGAGTCATGCATGTAGCGTAATTTTTTTGTCTAGCAACTTACTTCTTGGGCATATAAAGATCAGTAATCGTCCCCTCCGCGATCTCGGCAGCAAAGAAGACGGTTTCCGATAAAGTCGGGTGCGGGTGAATGGTAAGGCCGATGTCTTCCATATCGGCGCCCATTTCCAGCCCCAGCACGGTTTCGGCAATCAGTTCTCCTGCGTTGACTCCTACTATTCCCGCGCCGAGGATGCGGCGGGTCTTTTTGTCCAGCAGCAGCTTGGTCATGCCTTCATCGCGCGCCATCGCCAGTGCACGGCCGCTTGCCGCCCAGGGGAACACTGCTTTTTCAAATTCGATTCCTTGCTTGCCGGCCTCGGTTTCCGTCAGGCCCATCCAGGCAATTTCCGGATCGGTGTAGGCCACTGAAGGAATCGCACGGGCATCGAAAGCCGCTTTTGCTTGTTCTGGGTCTGCGATGATTTCCGCTGCCAGCTTGCCTTCGTGCGAAGCCTTATGCGCCAGCATGGGTTCAGCGATAATGTCGCCGATGGCGAAGATGTGGGGCACATTAGTGCGCAACTGCTTGTCCACGGGTATGAATCCGCGCTCATTGATATTAACACCGGCATTTTCCGCACCAATATCGCGTCCGTTGGGGCGGCGTCCCACTGCAACCAGAATGCGGTCGTATACTTGCGATTCGGGTGCGGGCGTATCGGAAACGCTCTCGAAGGTTACCTTCAGGCCGCTTTCCAGCGCTTCAATGCGCGTGACTTTGGTTTTAAGGTAAATCGCTTCATAGCGTTTCTGTATACGCCTGTGCAGTGGCTTGATCAGGTCAGCGTCCGCGCCGGGGATCAATTGATCCATCAGTTCCACAACACTGATCCTGCTACCGAGCGCGTCATAAACTGTCGCCATCTCCAGTCCGATAATGCCCCCGCCTATGATGAGCATGCGTTTCGGCATGTCTTCCAGCTCCAGCGCTCCGGTTGAATCCATGAGGCGGGAATCATCGTAGGGGAAATCGGGAATTCGGGCTGCGCTTGAGCCTGCGGCGATGATGCAGTGCTCGAACGACACCGTTTTTGGACCATCCGGCGTTTCCACTTCGATCATGTTCGCTGAAGTGAACTTGCCCTTTCCCTGTATCGTTGTCACCTTACGCTGCTTGGCAAGGCCCGCGAGCCCCTTGGTCAGTTTGCCGACCACGGATTCCTTCCAGCCCCGCAGCTTATCCAACTCTATGCCAGGCTTGGCAAAGCCAATGCCCTGGCGCGCTGCCTCTTCGGCATCGGTAATAACCTTGGCGATATGCAGCAGAGCCTTCGATGGTATGCAACCAACATTCAGGCAGACTCCGCCAAGTGTGGGATAGCGCTCGATCAATACCACTTTCTTGCCCAGATCGGCGGCGCGAAATGCGGCTGTATAGCCGCCCGGCCCCGCGCCCAGCACTACCACGTCTGTGTGAATGTCGCCTCCTCCAACGGAGATGGTACCGTGAGGCGGAGCAGACTCAGGAGCAAGGGCGGCGGCAGTAACTGCGGGTTCGAGTCCTTTTTCTGATGCCTGAGAATCAGCCGGCTTTTGGGTTGCCTCGGGAGCCTGGCTTGGCTCATTAGTAGGTTCAGAAGCTTTAGTAGAAGGGGTAGGCTGCTCCAGCTTGAGTATGAGCGACCCTTCCGAAACCTTGTCATTCACCTTGACATTGACTTCCTTCACCACGCCTTCCATGGGGGAGGGAACCTCCATCGTTGCCTTGTCGGTTTCAAGCGCAATGAGCGGCGTCTCCTTCTCCACCTTATCGCCAGGCTTGACCAGCACCTCAATAACCGAAACATCCGTGAAGTCGCCGATATCAGGAACACGTATTTCCGTCAAATTTTGCATGATCTCTCTGCGCACCACATATTTAAAATTAAATTCAGCTTCGGGAAAACGGGATTATATCGCGCCTTCCTGTTCACCTTTCTTGTCATGGATGAGCATCCATTGGGCAAGGGCTTGCAAACTGGCGGGCGGTGGCAGTTCCTGTTGTAGCAGGCGCCCGAGCCGCTCTTTATCGTTTTCACTCAACGGCTGCCACGTCGGGAGGCGGGATAGATCCTCAACATCCATACCCCAGGGCTTCCACGCCCATCTGGCGGTATCCCAGATTTCCCCCACCTGCGACGCAATTTCGATTCCCGCCGGATCAGGGTCACAGGCGATAAGCGCCGAGGCCGGACACAAGGTCAATAGTCGAGCAACACTTTGCTTCCACCATGAGGGTGCAAAGCCGGGCAGCCACACCACAAAGTCTTTGTCCCCGTACCGCCGGGCGGCACGTTCGAAACTGGTGCGATTTTCCACCAACCGCCACTGGCCGATACGTCCTTCGATGTGGGTCAGACTGTTGAGTGTAGCCGGCGTCAGTGCAATGCAGTCATCCACCAATCTGAGATCGAGGCTAACGCTCTCGCGAAACAACAAGACAGGAGCACGTAGCCAAAGCGCTGGTGTATGCTTTTCGATTCCCAACTCGACCAGATCCAGATGACGCTCCAGCCACGCCCACTCCGCTGTGGAGATGGCTTTGGTAGACCCACGCGCAAACAGGGAAAAATCTCGCCAGGTTCCAAAACTTTGCCTTGCCAGCCAGGCATCAAGGGCATGCAGTAACGCCAACCTGTGTAGTGCGGGCTGGGGAGATACATCCATCAGGCTGAGGTGCGCGTTTGCCAGACGCACATCCTGTAGCGGTCGCATTGCCTCGGCACGGTACATTTTGGCAAGCGCCTCTTTGTCCGCCAAGCCCAGATGACGACGTAGTGCGGAAGATTCGAGAAAACTTATCCATACCGGCCGCCAGTTGCCGGATTCTCGCCGTTCCTCCACTTCCACCCAGCCGCCCCGTAGCAATGCATCCAGCAGTTCATACGCAAGATGAACACGCCGGCCACCGGCAGCCCTCAATAGGGAGTCCCATTTACGTTTTGAAGAGGAATCTTTTATCCAGCCGATGAGTATTTCTCGCCATTCCGCAGGCCAACTGGCGGGGGTGTGAGGAGTATCGGGAAATGCACGGCGAAGCCTTCTACCGCGCAGTGTACTTTTTGCGCCTACGCCAAGGTCCCGAGTGCAGATTCCAAGCGCATCCGGAGCCATCCAGGCCTCAAACTCGGACATGGTGCGTCTTCTGCCGCACGACTCGCGCCACTGGCGGCGCCCAGGGCTCTTGCGGACGTTTTTTATAAGTTACAAGGGTCAGTTCCGCGGGGTCATATACGTTAATGTTGTGAGTAATCGGAGTGGTGATCAGGTATTGGGAACGGGTGGCTTTGAGGAAACTTCCGACGCGATCAATATTGAAAATATCGAGATGGGCAAAAGGTTCATCAATGAACACGAATCCCCCCGGCTGGCTTTCGTCCATCATCAGGCCAATCAGCAGAATCAGCGATTTCATCACCTGCTGGCCGCCGGAAGCCTCACCGTCATTCAAACCTGTCAATCCTTTTTTATCGAAATTAAAATGTACCGCTAATCCCGCCTGAGCCAGGATCAAGTCATCGTTTTCCAGGTGTGGTGGCTCGCAATGAACTTCTATCCCGGCCAGTTCGCCCAGTTCCTTGATGTTTTTTCCGTAACGTCGAATGGTGGCGCGAAGCCGATTCATATAAGCTTCGCGCGCTTCATGCGTCAGTCTCCGTGCGCGCTCGTTTGCGCCACTCCGCTTAGCCAGGTCAGCTTGCATGCTGCCCAGGTCTGCACGCAGTTTGTCCCTTAGCGCGATAATATTCTCGTTAGTTTCCCAATCTTCGTTATTCAGGCGGTTCTCCAAATGACGTAGATGCAGCTTTATCGCATCAACCGAGCCGAATTCTTCACGCAATTTGAGCAGAGCGGCAGGAGCATGCCAGGTAAGCGGCATTCCCCGACGGTCGTGGCGCAACCGTTCGAGTCGTTTTACATTTTCGAGACGGTGATTTCTTAGCTGGGGATCCAGGGTATCGACTTCCTGCGCCAGCCTATTACGGCGAAACTGGGCCGTTTTCAATTCCAGCTCGACCTGGTGGCAAGCATTTACCGCCTTATCTTTTTTACTGGAGGCGGCAACCACTGCCTCGCCCGCCTGTCGGGCTGTCTCTTTTAGTGCGTCGATAAGTTGTTCCGCCCGCGCGAATTCGTCTGCCCGCAACGCCAGCATCTGGAAAGCATCAAGGCCATCGAGTTGAGCTTGCTTTTCGGCGATACTCTGGCGCAAGTCCGCCTCTTCTTCTGTCAGTTTTTGCAACTTGCCGGAAAGCTCCTGGATTTCGGTTGTCCAGGCATCAAGACGGCTTTTTCTGCCAGCCTCGCCGAAGTGGTAGTCCGTCCGGTCTATGCCAATAAAACGGCCGCCGCGCCGCTCGCGGTGATACCCTAGGCGAGTAATCCAGTTTTGCGCTGCGGGAAATTTCGCTCCTGCCCGAGAATCTTCGACACGT